>CAZPWP010000361.1:0-2422 GCA_964590295.1 uncultured Victivallis sp. | reverse complement strand
TCGACAATGATCCGCCTGACGTGCTTCGAGAGGACCGGATCGCGGGCGATGAATTCGGCGTTTTTCAGCACCTCCTCCTCGGTGATGGTCCAGCGGTAGTAGTCCCACGAGTTCCAGCCCGCATCCGGCGGATTGGAGAAATCCCGGGGGCATTCGATGTTGCTGCCGGTCCACTTCTCCAGCAGCGCGAAGCCGTCACCTGTTTCGATCGTCACCGGATCGAGTTCCACCTCGCAGCCGCTGAAGCAGAGCAGTTCATAACGCGCCCGGACGCCGCCGAGAAACTCCCCCTCGAACCGGCCCCGGAACGATCCCGGCTGCCGCTGGCGGAGCGGCATCGACAGCATCAGCGTCTTCCCGCCGCGGGTCACCATGCAGTGATAGAAACTCTCGAACTCCTTCTCGCGGCGACAGGGCAGTTTCACCGCTTCGCAGCCGCCCATGCGCAGCCCCTGCGCCAGCAGGTGGTCGGCGGCGAGCTGCGGGATCTCCAGCGCGGTCACTTCGAGCAGTTCGACGGGGGAATGCAAAGTTCCGTTCAGCCGCAGTTCGACTTTCCCTTCACGTTCGGCAACGGAGAAATGCCAGACGCCGGAGCGGCTCGCGCCGGTGAACCTCCCCTCCCCGGCAGAGTGCCAGGCGACCGGCTCCTCTTCGCGGTTGACGCAGATTTTCGTCCGGCAGTGTTCCAGGCGAAACTCCCCGACGGCGAAATCGAATGTACTGTCTGGATGAAACGAAATCATGTTACAGGCTTCCTTTTTGATTGGGACTTCCGGAACGGTCGTTTCCGGCAGCAGGCGCGGCCGGTTCCGCCTCCTGTGCCGGGCTGTTTTCAAATGGTTCGCTCAGGCGATCGAATTCCCGATACGGCACAAAGCGCGCGCCGCCGGTACAGGGACGCACGAAATCCTTCGACGGAGATTCGATCTGATCGATCAACGCGTTGGCCGCGTTCTTCACGAGGCCGTCGAAATCGCACCGGATCACCCCTGCAATCCGCGGGTCGTCGACAAGATCGATCGGGAAATGGTAGATCGTGATGATGCGCGGCGCATATTTCAGCTGTTCCGCGTCAATTGCGGCGAGGAGCGACTCCGCAATCCGGCAGGAGCTCAGGAAGATCGCCGGAGGCCGTTCCGCCAGAATTTTCCGGACCAGTTGCGGCACTGCCTCTTTCCCCGGGAGGTCCGGCCACTGTTCCAGCGCCAGACTGCTCCCCCTGCAGGCGGCGGAAAACCACTCCGCATACCGCGCAGTGTGATAGCCGACGAGAACGAGCGACCGCGCACCCTCGCTCCGCAGCGCCCGAACCGCATCAGTCACCGCCTCACAGCAATCACTCCACGCCGTCGCGAATTCGCTGCTCTTCTGTCCGAAGAGAACCATCGGATACCCGCTCCGGCGGAGTTCGCGCACCAGCGGCAATTCCGGATCCAGTTCCGGCTGGTAGAGCACGCCGTCGACCTGCGCCCGGATCAGACTCTCAAGACAGCGCCGCTCTTTCTCCGGACGCCAGCGGGTCACGAAGAGCATCAGCTGATATCCGCGCCGGTCGGCGACGTCGAGAATCCCGTCGACCATGCCGCCGAAATAGGGATCGGACACTGTCCCGACCACGAATCCGATTGTATTCGTCCGCCCCCGCGCCAGCGCCCGCCCGGCGAAACTGGGGCGATAGCCGAGTTCGGCGATCGCCCGGTCGATCCGCTCCCGGGTCTCCGGCAGCAGCCGCGCCGTCGGCTTCCGGTTGAGATACATCGACACCAGCGACTTCGAGACTCCCGCCCGCCCGGCGATTTCCTTCAAGGTAACACGCATCATTCCCTCTTGCTGAACCGGTTCAGCAAACTCTTTCTTTAATATAGATCCGGAAAGAGAAAAGACAAGGGAGATACTTCTGTAATCTCTCATTTTCCAGGGCGGCTTCCACGGGAAAGAGGATTTTCAGCGCGACACGGGTTCCGATCGCATCCTCCGCCAGGCACATCTCCCCGTATGCGCCGCTGCCGCATCTCTGCAGGAGCGTGCCGTTGCAAAGCCGGTTGCCGCTCCGGTATATCATGGTTCGCAAGTTCCGGATCCTGTCCATTCATCCGGAGCAGAGTCTGCCGCAACTTGGCGAAGCGGCGTTTCTTCGCCTGACAGACCTGACTGGCGAAACAATCCAGACAGGCCGTGATCTTCTCCTTCGGCCGCTTCTGCACACCAGACTGCTGATACGCCGGAAAGGTCTCCGGCGGTCACCTGCCGTTTGTGTTCCTGTTCCCCCCCCCCCTTTCAGCACCATGCGGCGGCACTCCTCCATGAAGAGCTGTTCCGGTTCCACTGGAATCTATTCGACTTCGGCGGCAGCGGCCTTTTTCTTCCGGCGGTAGAAATCCACGGTCCGGCTCTGGATGATCCTGCCGAAACAGGTCCG
>CAZPWP010000360.1:0-2433 GCA_964590295.1 uncultured Victivallis sp. | reverse complement strand
TCGCCGACGGTCATGTGGAAGCGCGCCATCAGCGGAGCATTCCCGCTACTTACTATGCTGACGATGACGACAGGTACTTCTGGGCAACCGCAGAAAACAGTTAACCATCCTAACTATCAAACAAAAACACAGCCATCCCATAGCATATGAAAAATTGAAAGGAGACGGCACATGATGTAATTTATATTTTTAACCACAAAGATTGCAAGGCGCTCCGGGACAGGCATATTTACCAACCAGGATTCGCTCCCGCATGATCCGGCGCAACAGAAAGGAAAAACTGGGAATGGGTAATTTCAGAAAACAATCAATGTAAAAACTCAAGCAGGAAGGTAAAAATGACAATTTCAAAGAAGTATGGGACGGCAGTGCATTGAAAGGAATGATCATGATCGCAAAAAAGTTACTTCTTGTGTGCTCTTGCTTTCTGGGAGTTATCGTCGCTGCGGCACAGCCGTTCTTCGATATTGTTGGAGCCGATCCGGGCCATCTGCAGAATATCGGAAACGGCCGCGCCCGGGCTGACGGGGAGCGGATTCTGGTCGAGATTCCGAAGTGGGACGGCAAAACGATGCACTTGCGCTGGTGCGGCGTCAACCTGAATCCGCAGCACGGCGAGTTTTTCGACATCTCCGGTTACCGGATTGTGGCGATGGATCTTGCCAACCTCTCTCCGGATCCGATCGAGATCCGTTTTCGGATCGACGACGCGACCAGCAACGATAACGAGGGGTACCTGCACGCCGGAATCGCGCTCGCAGTCGGCGAAACCGCCACCTTACGAGTGCGGGTCGCCGATGGAACGCTGGCCGGAAAGGGGGTGGAGACGGTTGGATTGCTGGATCCCTTCGACGGTCTTCCCGGACGACGCAACTTGAATCCGAAGCAGATCCGTCGCCTGCAATTCTTTGTCTACCAGCCGTGGAAAAACTTCCGGTTCGCGATCTCCAACATCCGCCTGGAGGAGCCGCGCAGTGCGACACCGGAAGCGCTGAAGAGTCCGGAACGCTTCTTCCCCTGCATCGACCGGTTCGGTCAGTACAAGCATGGCGAATGGCCGGGGAAGATTCACCGGGAGTCCGATTTTGCCGCCGCCGCCGCCCGGGAGGAGGCGGAACTTGCCGCGCATCCGGCAGACCGTTCCGGTCGTGATGGGTACGGCGGCTGGGCGGATGGCCCCGTGTTTGAAGCAACCGGCCATTTCCGCACCGGGAAACACGACGGCAAATGGTATCTGATCGATCCGGAGGGGCGTCTTTTCTGGTCGTTCGGCATCAACACCATCCTTCCCCACGCGAATGCCACCGCGCTCGACGGGCGAGAACACTATTTCGAGGAGATTCCTTCTCCGGAAGATCCGCTGTTCGGCTCCTTCCACGGAACCGGCCGCTCGGTGGCGCGCCACTATAAGGGGCGGCAGGTGCGGACCTACAACTTCTACGGCGCCAATCTGCGGCGCAAATACGGCGCGGATTATCTCAAAGGTTTCGTTGAACAGGCTGCGAAACGGCTGCCGAGCTGGGGAATCAACACCATCGGCAACTGGAGCGTCGTCGAGGTGATGCAAAACGCCCGGATTCCCTACGTTGCGCAGGTAAATGCCGACGGCGCGCCGCAGATTGAAGGGGACAGCGGCTACTGGTACAAGTTCTGGGACGTTTTCAGCCCGGAGTTTACCCGGGTGCTGGAGGAGAGGTTCCGGAAGAGATACTCCTTCGCGTTCAACGACTCCTTCTGCATCGGTTTCTTCATCGACAACGAACTCACCTGGGGCAACGAAACCCAGCTCGCCTGCAGCGTGCTTGTTTCTCCCGCCGCCCAGCCCGCCAAGATCGCGTTCCGCGACCGGCTGCGCAGCAAGTACGGCAGCATTGAAAAACTCAACGGGCAATGGCACACCAGCTATCCGGACTGGGAGGCGTTTCTGAGCTCGAAAGCCTTGCCGGACGAGAAATATGCGAAGGAGGATCTGGCGGAGTTCTGTTCCGAACTGATCGAGCGCTACTTCCGGCTCTGTCGGGAGACGGTAAAGAAGGTCGCTCCCGACAAGCTCTACCTCGGCTGCCGTTTCGCCGGCAGCAACCCGACCGTGATCCGGCATGCCGTGAAGTATGCCGATGTGCTCAGCTTCAACCGGTACCAATACTGGGTGAACAATCTGCCGGAATGGCTGGACAAGCCGGTGATCATCGGGGAGTTCCACTTCGGCACCATCGACGGCGGTCCCGGCAGCCCCGGAGAGAAAGCCGTGGCGGACCAGAAGGACCGCGCCCGCGCCCTGACCCGCTACATCGAGAGCGCCCTGGCGGAGCCGCGGGTGGTCGGCGCCCACTATTTCAAATATTCCGACCAGCCGGCTTCGGGACGTTTCCTCGATGATGAGAATATGCAGATCGGGTTCACCGATTCCTGCGACACTCCGTACCTGGAGAT
>CAZPWP010000359.1:0-2453 GCA_964590295.1 uncultured Victivallis sp. | reverse complement strand
CAGATTTTCAAACCCTATTTTTGAGGCAAATCGTGGCTCAAACCGGAGAAGAACCAAAATGACAATTTCAAAGAAGTATGGGACGGCAGTGAAAAAAATTAGACTTTTCTAATTTCGGCCCTTGATTTTTGATTTTTTCGGATTATGTTAAATGTGCAGAAGGAAAATTTTTTTAACAAGAGAATTAGGTTAAGCTAATTCGGAGGAGATTGCATGATGCAATGTGAAGAACGCGGGCAGCAGCTGATGCGGCATCTGGTACGGAAACTGGCTCCGGTGCTGCTGGGGGTGAAGCTGGCGGGACTGGTGCGGCTGACCAACTGCGGCCGGATCGGGGGAGGGGTGCAGTGTGATCTCTTCTGCATTCATCAGCGGGAGATACTGGAGGCTTTGCGGCTGGAGTGCCGGATTCTGCGGAGCGACGGCAGCGATTGGATTGTGCTCTTCTACCGGCGCAGTGTGCTGGAAAAAGTTTTGACCGAATCAGCTGCGGCAGGGTTTTTGGCGGGGTGCGGTTATCCGGTAACGAAGGGGCTGTTCGCTGTGCTGGAAGAGCTGACGGCGCGCTGTCGGCGAGGCGGGGAGTTCCCGCATGAGATCGGGATCTTTCTCGGATATCCGCTGAAGGATGTCCGGGGATTCATGGAGAATCCCTCTGCATGTCTTGCGCTTCCGCGCGGAATGTGGCGGATCGCGGGCAATCCGGCGGAATCGCTGGCGATGATGGAGAGCTTCCGCTGCGCCGAAGCGAAAGTCGCCCGTTTTCTGGAGGAGAGCGGTTCTCTGCCGGAATTGATCGAACGAATTCATAACGACGCTGACACAGCGGCATAACAGGAAGGAAGTATACATGGATAAAAAAGTTACAGTTCTCTATGGTTCGAGCACCGGCAACACCCGCCGGGCTGCGCAGTCGATTGCGGCGAAGCTCGGCGGCCGCGCAGTTGACATCCGGGATGCTTCGGCAGCGGACTTTCAGGCGGATCTGCTGATTCTCGGCACCTCGACTTGGGGATGCGGGGAGCTGCAGGACGACTGGATGAATGGCGCGACTTTGCTGGATGCTGCCGATCTTGCCGGGCGGAAGGTGGCGTTGTTCGGGCTCGGCGATGCGGTCGGATTTGGGGATACTTATCTGAACGGCATGGGCGAACTCGCCGACAAGGCGGTCGCCCGCGGCGCGGAGATCGTTGGCCGCTGGTCGAGTGAAGGATATCAGCATACGATGTCTTCCGCGGAGGAAGGAGGGTGGTTCGTCGGACTTGCGCTGGACGACGACAACGAACCCGGTCAGACTGCCGAGCGGATCGATCTCTGGTGTGAACAGCTCCGCCGGGAAGCGGAACTGTAGGAAAAAGTCTTCTCCATGGTTGGCCGCTCCGTCGGATCCCGGGTGGGACCGGCGGGGCGGTTTTTTCTTTTTGGAATTCGAACGAAAGAACGCTTGAAAAAATCTCTTTTCAGGTAATATTAATAAAATGTTGCTCCGGCTCCGGAGGGGACCGTTTTTTTATTTGGAAAGGAACAGCAAAATGCCGATTGAGAATGTGATCTCCGCCGCGATCGTGCGGCAATTTTCCGAAAAACTGCTCTCCAACCTGATCGTCGACGTGGCGATCGTCGGCGGTGGCCCGTCGGCACTGGTCGCGGCGAAGCACATGGCCGACGCCGGACTGAAGGTGGCGATTTTCGAACGCAAGCTCGCGCCCGGCGGCGGAACCTGGGGCGGCGGCATGCTCTTCAACGAGGTTGTAGTGCAGGAGTCCGCCGTTCACATCCTCAAGGAGTTCGGAATCCGTCATCAGCCGATCGACGGGAATCCCGGCTGCTACACGCTCGATTCGGTGGAAATGGCGTCGGCGCTGATCTACGGAGCGGTCCATGCGGGTGCGAAGATCTTCAACGCGATGAGCGTCGAGGACATCGTCTTCAAAGACGGCAAAGTGAACGGGCTGGTGATCAACTGGACTCCGGTCGAACGGCTCGGCATGCACGTCGATCCGTTGACGGTGATCGCGAGTGCGGTGCTGGACGGTACCGGTCACCCGAGCGAAATCATGCATCTCGCCTGCGAAAAGGCGCAGATCAAGCTTTCCACGCCGACCGGCGGCATCATGGGCGAGAAGCCGATGTGGGTGGATTCTGGCGAGGCTTCGACGGTCGAGAACACGGTCGAATACTTCCCCGGTCTTTTCGCCTGCGGCATGAGCGCGAACAACGTGGCCGGCGGCTACCGGATGGGGCCGATTTTCGGCGGTATGATGCTCTCCGGCGAAAAGGTGGCTTCGCTCATCATCAAATCGCTCTGCAAGTAAGAGCTCTGCGGTTTTCCGCTCCCGGTTTCCGCTTTCCGCGGGCGCCGGGATTTTTTTGTGTGCGCCCGGCATGGCGAACGACTACCGGGGGAAAGTCCCGAAGCCGCCCGACAGGGGGAAGGCTGCAGCAACAGGACT
>CAZPWP010000358.1:0-2453 GCA_964590295.1 uncultured Victivallis sp. | reverse complement strand
TCGCGAACAGATGGACGCCTGCCACGAGATCGGCATCAACGTGCCGGTCTACCTCACCGCCGGCGTCAACGAGATGAAGGGGCTGGAACACCCCGAATGGCGCGAAACCGGTTTCGATGGACGCTGGAACGGCTGGAACAGATCTCCGCTCGAACCGGGTTTCCCGAAGCTCTGCTTCAACACCCCCTATCTCGACTACCTCTGCCGCCAGATCGAAGAGACCGTGACGCTCTTCCCCGACGCGGACGGCATTTTCCTGGATATCATTTCGCAGGGACCCTGCTGCTGCAAGTACTGCATGGCGGGAATGAAGGCGGCGGGACTCGATCCGACGAAGCCGGAGGACCGTCTCGCCCACGCCCGCATGGTGCTGCTCAAATACTACAAGCGGAGCACCGCCGCCGCCCGGAGCCGCAACCCGAAGATGCCGGTCTTCCACAACTCCGGCCACGTGACGATGGGCGACACCGAGATCCTCCAGTACTTCAGCCACCTCGAACTCGAGTCGCTGCCGACCGGCGGCTGGGGCTACGACCACTACCCGATGTCGGCCGCCTACTGCCGCAATCTCGGGATGGAGTTCCTCGGCATGACCGGGAAGTTTCACACCACCTGGGGCGAGTTCGGCGGCTTCAAGCACCCGAACGCGCTGCGCTACGAATGCGCCGCGATGATCGCCAACGGCTCGAAGTGCAGCGTCGGCGACCAGCTCCACCCCTCCGGTCGGCTCGACAAGAGCACTTACGAGATCATCGGCGCCGCCTACCGCGACGTGGCGAAGAAGGAGGCGTGGTGCGACAAGGTCGAAAGTGCCGCCCGGATCGCCGTTCTCGGCAAGGGCGCGGCGACCGGGATCCGCGGCGACTATCCGGGCGACGTCGGCGTCTCCCGCGTACTGCTGGAGGAGCACATTCCCTTCGACTTCGTCGATTCGAAGATGGATTTCCTCCGTTACGGCTGCCTGATCCTGCCGGACGAGGTGCGGGTCGACGAAGCGCTCGCCGGAAGGCTTCGCGACTTCCTCGCGAAGGGGGGCAAGCTGATCCTCTCCGGCACCAGCGGCATGGCTTCCGACCGCGACGAATTTCTCTTCGACATCGGGGCGGAGTTCTCCGGAGACACTCCTTACCTGCCGGACTACATCGAGGCCGCACCGGAGTTCGCGCCGGAGTTCGTCCGCACGCCGTTCGTCATGTACGGCCGCTCCCGGCGGATCAAAGTGCGGAACGGGGAGTCGCTCGGCAAAGTCTACGATCCCTATTTCAACCGCACCTACGAGCACTTCTGCAGCCACCAGCACACGCCGTACCGGATGGAACCCTCCGGATATGACGCGGGTGTGTGCGGCAGATCGATCCTCTACTTCGCCCACCCGGTCTTCACCATCTACCGGGGATGGGGCGCGGTGGCGGTGCGCGAATACATCGGCCGGGCGATCCGCCGTTTCCTGGGCGGAGAGATCCAGCTGGAGGTCTCGCTGCCGTCGCAGGGGCGCGCCACGCTGATGCGCCAGAAGGAGGAGAAGCGCTACGTGCTCCATCTGCTCTACGCCAACACGATCCTGCGCGGCGGAGAGGTCGGACTCTCCGGCGGAACTCTCTCAGCCACCCGGCCGATCGAGGTGATCGAGGAGTTGAATCCCTGCCCGCCGGCGAAGGTTTCGCTGAAGCTCGACGAGACGCCGCGCTCGGTGAAGTTCGTTCCGGAAGAGCGCGAAGTGCCGTTCACACTCCGCGGCGGCAGGGTGGAGTTCGACGTTCCCGCCTTCACCTGCCACCGGATGGTGGAGATCGCCTACTGAAACAGCCGGCTCCGGAGTGCGAACTCCGGAGCCGTTTTTTCAAAAAGCCGTTCCGGCGGGTTGTATTTGCGGCGAAATACCGTTATATTACGCGTCAATACCTGCACAATCTGAAGAGGAAGAACCGAATGATGAAGAGAGAGCGCCTGCTGCTGTTTTCCGCCCTTCTCCTCGCCCTGTTGTTTGCCGGAACCGGATGCCGGTCCGGAGACGCCGGGGAGCTTCCGCCGCCGGAAGCGGCGGAGCAGACCGGGGCGGTACCGCCCGAAACCGCCGGAGAAGAGGAGAAAAAGGCGGAAACCGAAGTTGCCGAATCCGATCAGGAGAAGGAACCGGAGGAGAATTCCGCCGCGGCCGCTCCCGTCCACGAAGGCGCCTGGACCCCGTCAGAGCTGGAACATACTCTGGGCGGTGCTGATCCGATCGAGGGGTTCAACCGGGCGATGTTCTCCTGTACTGATTTCATCATGAACTACTTCGTCGATCCGGTAGGGAGAGTCTACACCTCGATCCTGCCGCGGCCGGTGATCGAGAAGTTCAACAACCTCTGCGTCAATCTGGAATTTCCCACCCGCGTGTTCAGCTGTCTCTTCCGGGCTTTTTTAATGATACGGCGACCACCGAGATCTACACTCTTTCCCTACACGACGCT
>CAZPWP010000357.1:0-2461 GCA_964590295.1 uncultured Victivallis sp. | reverse complement strand
CGCCTATGACGCGGTCGCCAAGACCTGCATCGACAACGGTGCGCTCGACGTGCTCATCTCCAACACGCCCGAGCGGAACGAATCGATCTGGAAGGCGCGCGGCGCCTTCCTCGAAGCGATCAAGAGTTCGACCACCGAAATGGATGAGTGCGACGTGGTGGTGCCGCGCCGCCGGGTGGCGGATTTCATCAAGTTTTCCGCTTCGCTCGAAGAGAAATACGGCGCGCGGATCCGCAGTTTCGGCCACGCCGGCGACGGCAATCTGCACATCTACGTGCTCCGCGACGACCTGCCGGAGGAGAAGTGGAAATCGACTCTGTCGGCGGTCTTCCGCGAACTCTACGACAAGGCGCGCGAATTCGGCGGGCAGGTTTCGGGCGAACACGGCATCGGCTACGTCAAACAGCCCTACCTGGTCGAGTCGCTCGGCGACGACCTTATCGAACTCATGGCCGGAATCAAGAAGGTGTTCGACCCGACCGGGATCCTCAATCCCGGCAAGGTCTGCACCCGCAGCTGAGGCCGCGTTGTCCGGCGCGGCGGGACTTACCGGAAGACCTGGTTCAGGAGTCCGGCGAACCGCCGCGGCCGGGCGAGATTGTCGATCCATTTGCGGGCGAGGCGCATCCGGAAGAACGGCGAGCGCCCGAAGGTGAAGTCGAGCAGCCGGACCGCCCGGTGCATGTCGGCAAATTCGACCCGTTTCCGGTCGCGGGCCACGGCGAAGGCGGCGGCCATCGCGAAGGCGCACGGAGCGCTGTGCAGCAGATGGCGCAAGCCGGTCACGTAGTCGAAGCGCTGGATCTTCGTCCCGCAGAAGTGCATCGAATCGAGCTTGCCGAAGAAGAACATCTCAAAGACCGCAACTGCTTCCGGGGAGAATTCCGGAACGCGCCCGACGGCGGGGAAGAGCAGCATCGACACCGGCGGGGCCGCCGGATTGAGTTCGGTGAGCGCTCCGACGCCGGAGAAAACGCGCAGATGGCTCAGGGTCCGCCGCAGTCGCCGCGAGAGCGCCGCGTCCTCGAGGCGGTCGTCGCGCAGATAGCCGCAGAGCAGACTGCGGAATTCGGAGCGGACGAGTGCGTCGCACCGTCCGCGGCCGAGTTCCCGCTCCAGTTCCGGCCGCGCTTTCTCCATGAATGCGGCGAGGTCGGCGGCGAACTCTTCCCCTGCATTCCGAATGGCTCCGAACATCTCCTTCCGGTCATGGAAATCGAGGATTCTGGCGGCGGCGTAGAGCCGCAGTTTGAGCGGCAGTTTCCAGTCGCGGAGCAGTTGCCGGAATCCGGCGTGCACCAGCCGCACCTTTCCCAGCGGCGCCGGGTTGGCGCGGGAGTAGACGCAGTCGTTGACGTCGCGCCGGAACCCGAGCTGACGGGCGAAACGGAGGATCTCGTCGGTCCGTTTCCCGAGCGGAGTTCCGCCGGGGAACCCGACCGAGGGACAGATGAAGCGGAGTTCCGCCGAGAGCCCGCCGTCCGCCCACGGCTGGATGTGGAGCGGAAAAATCCGGCAGCTCAGCGGCTTGGCCGCCATGCCGTGCCGCTTGTGAATGGCGCAGAGGCGACCGTCGGCGAAGACGCACCGCCCGTCGCTCCCTTTGCGCATGACGAATTCACCGGGGCGGTCGGCCGACGGGATGAAACACTCCTCGAACTTCTTCGGGGCATCCGGTACGGCGAGGCGCATGATCGCTTCCGTCTCCTCCCGCGTGGCCTGCGCTTCGAAAAGGGTGCAGCAGCCGGTTTCACAGTTGAGGCAGTGCGCGGTCTGATCCGGATTGAGAGCAACGATTCCGTCGATCATGGTCAGGGTTTGACGGTCCACTCGCCCTGCGCATTCTGAATCGGAATTCCGGAGGACGCGCGTTCAGCCATGCGGGCGGCGAATCTTTTGCCGACGAATTCCGGCGTGCTGTTCTGCCGCCGGGCGAGGTTGGCGAAGATGGCGGTGCGGTCGGCGTTTTCCGCTTCGACCATTTTCTTCCGCTCCGCGCCGATCTTGGAGTCATCGGCGCGCAGTTCGAGGAAGCCGCGGTTGTTTTCGCCGATCAGCTGCTCTTTGAGAGCCGCGTTGAGCGCGGCGCGGCGCTCGGCGAACCGTTTGCGACGGAGACAGTGTTCGTCGCTGGCGCTGCTCTTCTGCACCGGAGCGGGGGCGGCGATCTCCTCGGCGATCGCCTGATCCACCTTGACGTTCAGATTGACGTCGACGGTGATCTCGTTCTGCGTTTTGATCGCGGGGGTGCATCCCGCCGCGGCGGCGAGAACGAACAGGGAGAAGGACCGATGAAATTTCATGTTCTTTTCTCCTTTAGATAAGGGATTGCAGCCGTTTGTTTAAATTGAGCAGAAGGTTCAGCGGACCCCGCGTGTTGATGTTGAGCTGGATTCCCTGCAACTGGGCTTTGACCGTGGGGTCGCGCCGGGGTTCGCCGCTCTCCTCGTCGTAACCGAAG
>CAZPWP010000356.1:1330-2464 GCA_964590295.1 uncultured Victivallis sp. | reverse complement strand
AAGGACAACGGTGCGGCCGCCCGGGAAGGCTTTGAGGACGGGAATACGGCGCAGCAGGAGATCTCTTCGGGTTCTTCTTCCGGAGACAGTGCGTCCGTATCCCGGAGCGATCTGGAGGACTGGATCGAAGCAGGCGATGCTCTGCTGGTGCGGGGAGACGACGAGAACCTCACCGCCCGCTTTGATGCGGACGCTCTGAAAGAGATCTGTGATCAGACCGATTCCGACGTCACTTTCGTGATAGAGGAGGCCGGGACTTCTTCCCTGACGGATGCCCAGCAGGAGATTGCCGGAGACCGGCCGGTCTACAGGCTGGAGATCACCTCCGGCAGCACGTCCGTGACGGAGATCGGAGACGGCTCCGTAGAGGTCACGCTGCCATACGAACTGCAGGACGGGGAACACGAAACCGGCCTGGTCATCTGGCTGACAGACGGGGAAGGCAATATCAGGAGCCTTGACTGTACCTACGACTCCGACCGGAAATCCGTCAGCTTTGCCACCGCGGAGTTCGGCGTGTTTGTCATCGGCTATGACGAGAGCCGGGAAGAGCAGGAGGATTCGGAGACCTGGGAGAATCCGTTCACGGACGTATCGGAAAATAACTGGTTCTATGAGGCGGTGAAGTACGTGGTGCAGAAGGGTTACTTTAACGGAACTTCCGACAGCACCTTCGCACCGTCCGCGACCATGACCCGCTCCATGCTGGTGACGGTTCTGTACCGTCTGGACGGCTCCGGGGAGGTCAGCGGAACGAGCCCGTTTGCCGATGTGGCAGACGGTCAGTGGTATACGGATGCGGTGATCTGGGCCAGCCAAAATGAGATCGTGCGAGGCTACGACACGGGCCTGTTCGGCGCCGGCGATGCGATAACCCGCGAGCAGATGGTGACGATGCTGTACCGCTACGCGCAGTACAGAGGCTGTGACGTCAGCCTGGTGAAAGACCTGAGCGGATATACGGACCGATCCGACGTATCCGGCTACGCGACCCGCGCCATGCAGTGGGCGGTGGCCAACAGCCTCGTCAACGGGTCCGGAGACGCGACGCTGTCCCCGAAGACCTCCGCCACCCGGGCCGAGGTGGCGACGATTCTGATGCGGTTCGACGGGCAGTTCGTCATTCCGGCGAAC
>CAZPWP010000356.1:0-1230 GCA_964590295.1 uncultured Victivallis sp. | reverse complement strand
TGCCGTAAGGCAGAAGAGCAGGAAAGTGAGGAGAGAGAACCAAATGAAGAACAGATGGAGCAGACGGCTCGTCAGCGCCCTGACAGCGGGCGTGCTGGCGCTGGGGCTTATGGCCGTCCCCGCCGGGGCGGCGGAAACAAACCGGCTGGTAGAGGTGGATCTCTGGCACGCCACCCGGAACCAGGCGTCTATGGGAAACGTAGCCACGGACAACAACAGCAGAGCCCTGTATAATCCGGAGACAAACACCCTGCAGGTGGCCACAAATCCGGTGAGCGTCAGCGGATACCAGTCCGCCATTACTCAGGCGCAGTATGACACCACGGGGAACGGAGACTATGCGGATGTGGAGATTCTGTCCACGGATACGGTCCGGACCGGAACCAAATACGACGGGACAGACCACACGCTGACCTATCTCAGCAGCTTTGAGATCGAGCTGCCCGACTACCTGACCGGGCAGGGCGTGGAATATATTCCTCTGCACATGGTAGTACCCTATACGCCCATGGACGAAGTGGTAGGTGAGGGTTATCTGGACGCCCGGCTGCGCATCGACTGGGATCAGGCGGAGAACACCGACCTGACGCAGATCGTGCCGAACAACACCATGAGCAGCGGCGAAGTGGAGAGCGTGGACGTGACGGATGCGGCCACCGGAATCCGGTTGGTGACGGACAGTACGAAGGTGTCCTCCGCCACCCGGCTTCAGGTGGAGACGGTGACCTCCGGATCGGACTACGCCCTGGCGCAGACCGCCCTGGACGGCGTGTCCGGCAGCTTCACCCTGTATCGGGTCTCCCTGATCACGGAGTCCGGCACGCAGACGGATCCCTTCGGGGCCGTCACGCTGTATTTCCCTTACACCGGAGAGCCGGAGATGTACCGGATCAACGACGACGGAAGCCGGACGGTGCTTCGCGGAACTCAGACGGATGAGGGCTACGAGATCATGACCACCCGGGTCGGCCTGTTTGCGGTGTTCGGCGGGAGCAAGCTGGAAATTACTCCGGACACCGGCGCCGATGACGGCGATACCGGAACGGACAGCAATGCGAACCATGACAATACGGGCGGCACTCCGAATCCGAATGCCGATGCGGCGGCCTTCACGGACATCTCCGGCCACTGGGCAGAGAGTTATATTGTCCAGGCGGTCAACGCGGGGCTGTTCAACGGTACCGGCGCCGCCACCTTCAGTCCGAATACCTCCATGACCGCAGGCATGGC
>CAZPWP010000355.1:0-2492 GCA_964590295.1 uncultured Victivallis sp. | reverse complement strand
GCCGCTCTCATCGCCTCGCTGGAAGGGCAGCGTGGCACGCCGCGGTTCCGTCCGCCGTTCCCGACCGACAAGGGGTGGATGGGCTACCCGACGATGATCAACAACGTCGAAACCTACGGCAACGTGCCGCTGATCCTCAACGAGGGCGGCGACGCGTTCGCCTCGGTCGGCACCGCGGGCAGCAAGGGCACCAAGCTCTTCGCGCTGGCCGGCGACCTCAAGTACCCCGGTCTGGTGGAGGTTCCGATGGGGACCACGCTGCGTGAAATCGTCTTCGACATCGGCGGCGCGGATCCGGCCCAGGTCAAAGCGGTGCAGACCGGCGGCCCCTCCGGCGGCTGCATCCCGGTCGAACTCTTCGACACGCCGGTGGACTACGATTCGCTGCGCGCGCTCGGCGCCATCATGGGGTCCGGCGGCATGATCGTCATCGGCAAGAACCGCTGCATGGTGGAAACCGCCCGCTACTTCCTCGACTTCACCCGTCGCGAGAGCTGCGGCAAGTGCACCTTCTGCCGCGTCGGCACCACCCGGATGTTCGAAACGCTCGAGCGGATCGTCGCCGGCAAGGGCGAGATGGCCGACATCGACTTTCTGGAGGAACTCGGCAACAAGGTGCGCCGCGGTTCGCTCTGCGGACTCGGCCAGACCGCGCCGAACCCGGTGCTGGCGACGCTGCGCTACTACCGGCATGAGTACGAGACGCACGTCCGCGACCATCAATGCGAGGCGCTCGAATGCAACGCGCTGGTCGACCTCAAGCTCGATCAGAGCAAGTGCGTCAAGTGCCGGCTCTGCATCAAGACCTGTCCGGTCGGCGCCATCTCCGACAATTTCGTGATCGACAATGAGAAGTGCACCCGCTGCAACAGCTGCCTGGAAGTCTGCCCGAAGAAGGCGATCCGCCGGGTGATGAAAGGTTCCAAGTAATGAGTATCGAATTTATCCTGGACGGCCGAACCGTCAGCGCGGAAACGGGCCAGACCATTCTCGAAGTGGCGAAGGCGAACGGGATTGAGATCCCGACCCTCTGCCGCGAACAGCGCATCTCCCGCACCACCAGCTGTTTCGTCTGTGTGGTGAAGGACAGGAAAACCGGCCGTTTCCTGCCCTCCTGCTCGGCCTGTCCCGCTCCGGGTCAGGAGATCGACGCCTCGAGCGACGAGGTGCTCGACATGCGCCGCACCGCGCTCAATCTGCTGCTGAGCGAGCACTCCGGCGACTGCGAAGCGCCCTGCACCATGGCCTGCCCGGCCCACGCCAACGTCGAAGAGTACGTCCGCGCCGGACGCAAAGGGGAGTTTCTCGAAAGCCTGAAGATCATCAAGGAGCGCATTCCGCTGCCGATGTCGATCGGCCGGGTCTGCCCGCGCTTCTGCGAGAAGGAGTGCCGCCGCAACGTCTACGGCAAGCCGGTCGCCATCAATGAGTTCAAGCGTCTCGCCGCCGACCTTTACTACGACACTTACATGGAAGAGCTTCCACCGGAAACCGGCAGGAAGGTCGCCATCGTCGGCGGCGGTCCGGCCGGACTCTCCGCGGCCTACTATCTGCGCCGGAACGGCGTGGCCGCGACGATCTTCGAAGCGATGCCCAAGGCGGGCGGCATGCTCCGCTACGGCATTCCGGAGTACCGGCTGCCGAAGGCGATCCTCGACCGCGAACTCGCCCATTTCGAGAAGATGGGCGTGAAGTTCGTCTTCAACCGCAAGCTCGGGGAAAACCTTCAGCTGGAAGATCTGGAGAAGGAGTTCGACGCAGTGGCGATCACCATCGGCTGCTGGAAGGCCTCCGGCATGCGCTGCGAGGGCGAAGAGCTGGTCACCCAGGGAATCGACTTCCTGCGCAACGTCGCGATGAACGACAACAAGGCTCCCAACCCGGGCAAGGTGGTGGTGGTCGGCGGCGGCAACACAGCGATGGACTGCCTGCGCACGTCGGTCCGCCTCGGCAGCCCAGAGGTCCACTGCTTCTATCGTCGTACCGAAGCGGAGATGCCCGCGGAGAAAATCGAAATCCATGAAGCCCGCGAAGAGGGTGTCAACTTCAACTTCCTCCTCGCCCCGGTCAAGGTGGAGAAGCGCGGAGAAAAGCTGGTGATGACCTGCCGCCGGATGGAGCTCGGCGAGCCCGACGCCTCCGGCCGCCGCAAGCCGGTGGAGATTCCCGGCAGCGACTTCGAGGTCGAGGCGGATACCATCATCGCCGCGATCGGCCAGTCGACGCTGGCGCCCGCCGGATTGCCGGTCACCCGCTTCCACACCATTGAGGTGCAGGGCGACACTCAGCAGGTTTCCGGCAAGGTCTACGCCGCGGGTGACTGCGTCTCCGGCGCGGCCACCGTGGTCGAAGGGGTCGCCGGCGGGCGCAAGTTTGCACTGGAGATCTTCAGCAAACTTACCGGCGCGCCGCTTCCGCAGGAGCACACGGTGTTCGTCTCGCGCGGCAAATGGCAGAATCTGAAGAAGTCCGACCTGGTCTTCCTGCGCGAC
>CAZPWP010000354.1:0-2504 GCA_964590295.1 uncultured Victivallis sp. | reverse complement strand
ATGAAAATGATTATGATGCGTCCGATTCCGGCTGCGGCAGAAGCTTCTCCAGCTCCTCCACCGTCCGGCGGGTCGCTCCGGCGTGGCGGCGGATGGCGGCTCCCGCCCGTTCGCCCAGTTCGCGGCGCAGCTTCTCATCGGGCAGCAGTTTGCGCAGCTGTTCGACCAGTTCGGCATCACGGGTGGCGGTGATCAGGGCATGTTCCTGCAGCAACACCTTCTGGATGAACCGGAAGTTGCGCAGCACATGCCCGGTGACGATCGGCTTGTTCAGCAGCGCCGGTTCGATCAGGTTGTGCCCCTCGTCGTGCCCGGCGAGGCTCTTGCCCATAATCACAACATCGGCACCGTTCATCAGCTTGAGCATTTCGCCGGTGGTATCCGCCAGCAGCACCTGCACCGGTTTCTCCGCTTTCTCCTGGCGGCTTCTCCGGGCATAGGAGAGGCCCAGGTGCTCCAGCATTGCCGCGATGTCTCCGCCTCGCTCGGCGTGGCGCGGCACCAGCACCAGCCGCAGATCGGGCATCTCCGGAAGCAGTTCGCGGAAGGTCTCCGCCACCAGATCCTCCTCGCCCGGATGGGTGCTTGCGGCGAGCAGGATCCGGTGCTTCTCCGGCCCGAAGTAGCTGCCGTACTCCGGATCGGGCAGGTTCTCCGGTGTCTTCTGGTCGAATTTCAGGTTGCCGCTGACGGTGACGTTTGCCTCGGGCGAGACCGATTTGTACCGCTCGGCGTCCGCCTCGGTCTGCACCGAGATCAGCTGAAAGAGCCGGAGCAGCGGACCGAAGAAGAACCGCGCACGCCGGTAGCCGCGCGCCGAGTGGTCCGACATCCGCCCGTTGACCAGCGCCACCGGGATTCCCGCCCGGCGGCTCTCGGCGATCATGTTCGGCCAGATCTCGGTTTCGAAGATCACCAGCATCGCCGGGCGGAGCACCCGGAGCGTCCGCCGGACCATCCAGAGAAAGTCGATCGGGCAGAAGATCGCCGCCGAGTTCGGCGGCAGCTGCTTGCGGACCAGTTCCTGCCCGGTGGTGGTCGTCGTCGAGATGATGAATTTGCGGTCCGGATGCAGCGCGTGCCATTCGCGGATCATCGACAGCGCGACCACCGCTTCGCCGACGCTGACCGCGTGAACCCAGATCGCCCCGTGAAACGTCTTCAATTCCTCGATCCGCGCCGCCGTGAAGTGGCCGAACCGTTCGCCGAAGGTGTCTTTCCAGCCGCCGCGGTTGCGGTATTTGATCAGCAGCCCCGGTACGAAGAAGAGAAAGCCGACCGGTAGAAACAAATTATAGAAAAATCTGAACATATTGAACTTCCGGAAGTTATTCCACCGTCACGCTCTTGGCGAGGTTGCGCGGCTGGTCCACTTCGCAGCCGCGCGCAACGGCGATGTAGTAGGCAAACAGCTGCAGCGCCACCGCTGTCGGCAGCGGCGCCACAAACCGCGAACACCGCGGAATTTCAATCACATCATCGGTCATCTTCCGCACCGAATCGTCTCCGTGTGTGACCACCACAACCACCGGGGACTTGCGCGCCCTGCACTCCTGGATGTTGCCGACAATCTTGTCCTTGCCCGGGATGTCGTTGGCCAGCGCGAGAACCGGATGCCGTTCGTCGAGCAGCGAAATCGGCCCGTGTTTGAGTTCGGCGGCGTGGTACCCCTCGGCGTGGATATAGCTGATCTCCTTGAGCTTGAGCGCGCCCTCCAGCGCCGTCGGATAGAGGCAGCCGCGGCCGATATAGAAGAAGTCCTCGAACTTCGCGTAACGTTCGGCGATCCGCCTGATCTCCGGCGCCCGACCGAGCACGTCGCGAATCAACGCCGGAATCGTCTCGATCTCGACGGCCAGATCCTCGCCTTCACTGCGGCTGAGCCGGCGGTTGCGCCCGAGCAGCAGCGCGAGCAGCAGCAGTACCACCACCTGACTGGAGAACGCCTTGGTCGACGCCACGCTGATTTCCGGCCCGGCATGCAGGTAGATGCCCCGCCCCGCCTCGCGGGCGATGGTGGAGCCGACCACGTTGCAGAGCGCCGTCACCAGCGCCCCTTTCGCCTTCGCCTCCCGCACCGCCGCGATGGTGTCGGCCGTCTCGCCCGACTGGCTGATCGGAATGACCAGCGTGTTCGGTTCTATGATCGGATTGCGGTAGCGGAACTCGGCCGCCTGTTCAACCGAGGTGGAGATTCCGGCGATGTCCTCGAAGAAGTACTCCCCCACCAGCCCGGCGTGCATGCTGCTGCCGCAGCCGGCGATGACGATCCGGTTGACCAGCGCCAGATCATGCGGGGTGAGGTTCATGCCGTTGAGCACCGCAGTCCCCATCTCGTGGTCGATCCGGCCCCGGATCGCGTTTTCGATGGTCTCCGGCTGCTCGAAGATCTCCTTGAGCATGAAATGGGGGTAGTTCCCCTTCTCCGCCAGCCCGGCGGTCCAGGCGACCTTGGCCGTCTCACGTTCGAGCGGGGCATGCGTGAAGTTCCGCGGAGCCATCGT
>CAZPWP010000353.1:0-2525 GCA_964590295.1 uncultured Victivallis sp. | reverse complement strand
GCTCGCGGCGCTGACCGCGCTTAACACAGAGCGCGGGCCAAGCCGTAGAGATATGCTTCGCCGGATACGGCTTTTCGATTGGCGCGTCGCGAATGACGGCGAGGTCCGGATCACCCACCGGACGACCGAGAAGATCAATTGAATCGCCCTCCCGGCGGCCGGCAGGGGGGAACTTCGGCGGACAGGGTTGCATTTTCCCCGGTTCCGTGATATTTTATGCCGGATTGAGGAGTTCAGAATTTTTCCGGGGGAGACGAACCAATCATGAAATCTACGCAAGCCCATCTGGCGGAACTCATCGGCCAGGCGCTGGGGCGGAAACCCGCTTCGCTGGCGATCCGGAATGTATCCATCTTCAATCTGGTCACAGGCGAGTTGCAACCGGGCGATATCGCCGTCTGCGGTGACCGCATCGCCGGTGTCGGCGGTCCCTATTGCGGAGAATGTGAACTCGACGGAACAGGATTGACTGCTGTGCCGGGGTTCATCGACGCGCACGTGCATGTGGAGTCCTCGATGGTCACGCCGTTCGAATTCGAACGCTGCGTACTGCCGCGCGGCGTCACCACCGCGATCTGCGATCCGCATGAGCTGGCGAACATCGCGGGATCCCGGGCAATCGACTATTTTCTGGAGTGTGCTCAACGCATGCGCATGGATCTGCGCATCCAGATCAGCTCCTGTGTCCCGGCTACCGCGCTGGAAACCGCAGGGGCCTCGCTCGGCCCGGAGGAGCTCCGGCGTTATGTCGACGAGCCGCACTCCTGCGGGCTCGCCGAGTTCATGAACGTGCCCGGCGTGCTCGCCGCGGATCCGGAGGTGCTGGCCAAACTGGAACTCTTCCAGGGGCGGATCGACGGACATGCTCCGCTGCTCTCCGGCAAAGCGCTCAACGCCTGTCTCGCCGCCGGAATCCGCAACTGTCATGAATCCGACTCGCTCGCGGAAGCGGAGGAGAAACTCGCCCGGGGGATGCAAGTCCTGATCAGGGAGGGTTCGGTCGCGCGCAATCTGGAGACGCTTCTGCCGCTCGTCACGGTGCGCAATTCCCCCTTCCTCTGCTTCTGTACCGATGACCGCAATCCGCTGGACATCGAGGAATCCGGCCATCTGGACTACATGATCGCCCGGGCGATCGCGGGAGGCGCCGATCCGCTCGCGGTCTACCGGGTCGCCTGCTGGTCGCCGGCGCTCCACTTCGGGCTTTCCGACCGGGGATTGATCGCGCCAGGGCGCCGGGCCGACCTCGTGCTGCTCTCCGATCTCGAACAGTGCCGGGTCTCGGCGGTGCTGAAGGACGGCCAGATCGTAAACGAAGAGTTCTTCGCCTCACGCGGCCGGCCGCCGGAGCCGTCACAGTTTCTGAATTCGGTCCGTCGCAGCCTGGTGGGTCCCGAAGTGTTTCAAGTGCATTCGTCCCGGCCGGAGACGCCGGTGATCGGCATCCGTCCGCTCTCGCTGCTCACCGATCATCTGGAGCTGAAGCTCCCCGTCACCGAGACCGGCAAACAGTGTGTTCCTCAGGAGAATATCGCCAAAGTCGCGCTGCTCGAGCGCCACGGACGGAACGGCAACATCGCCGTGGGATTCGTCAAGGGGTTCGGCCTGAAATCCGGAGCGATCGCCTCCAGCGTCGGCCACGACAGCCACAATCTCTGCACAGTCGGCGTCTCGGAGGAGGATATGGCGCTGGCGGTGAATGCGCTGCGGGAGTCCGGCGGCGGATTTTCCGTCGCGGTCGGCGGGAAAGTGCTCGATCTCCTGCCGCTGCCGGTAGGCGGTCTGCTCTCCTGTCACGACTTCGGGACCGTGGCGGCGGAGCTGCGGCGGATTCACGCGGCGGTCCGGGCGACCGGCTGCCCGCTGGAAACGCCGTTTCTCCAGCTCGCCTTTCTGCCGCTTCCGGTGATTCCCAGTCTCCGGATCACCGACCGCGGCATCGTGGACGTCGAAAAGTTCGAATTCATAACAACATAATCCGCCGGATCACACCGGCTCTTCCTCCGGGAAGCGCTGCCGGAGCCGGGCGAGAAACACTTCGGCGCCTTTGGAAAAAACCCGGCACTTCTTCCAGACGATGTTCAAGCCGGATTCCAGCGGGGGCCTGCGGCCGGAAACAGAGCGCGCGGTTGCCGGCCGCTTCCATCCGCTGCGCACCGGGCCGGCTGCTCTGATTCTTCATGCGGTGCTGATGTTCGCGAGCTTCGCATTAATGGCGGACGCGGTGTATTTCGGGGTGCTGTTCATCCTGCACGGAGTGATATCGGGCAGCTTCTTCGCGCTGACCGCATCGCTCGGTTCGCGGCTGCTGCCGCACGGGCTGTTCGCCCAGTTCTCCTCGGCGGCGATGAAAGCTACGAGCCGCCGCGGCGTCCCCGGTCATGACAGACCGCTGCAAACGTGGCATCGGCGGCGAAATCGTCCCCCCTGTCGTTGCCGTGCTGCAAGCCCGCGGCATCGACAGGATCGGCCTGGTCGGAGAACCCGGGGCCGAGCACTTTTACGAAGAGCCCGGTTTCACCCGC
>CAZPWP010000352.1:0-2530 GCA_964590295.1 uncultured Victivallis sp. | reverse complement strand
CGCGGCGTTTTTCTCAAAATACGTTCCCTTCCGGCAAGAACCGTCGAAGAACCAATTTTTATCCTCCGTTCGACCGATTCTATCTCAATGAGAAACTCACCCTGGAGGCCGAACGGATTCTTGAGGAGGCGTTTGTGCGCGGCAGGACGGAACTGGTGGTCCGCGTCTATCGCGGCTTCGGCTGTGTCGAAGATCTGCTGATCGACGGCGTGTCGATCCGCGAGCTTGCGAAACAGCGACTCACTTCAGCTGTTTCGACGCGAGAATGACCGTGTTGAGATAGACCGCCAGCGCATTCGCCTGTGCGGCTTCGCGGGTACCCTTGAGCAGTTTGACCGCCTCTTTGGCCAGATTGAGCGCGAGGTCGGGGCAGCCGCAGAAGTAGAGGGCTCTCGCGTACTCTCCAGCGGCGATGCCGCGCTCGCGGTCATCCTTGAATTTTCCTGACTTCCAGGCGGCTTCGAGGAGTTTGCAGGCGTTCCACGGGCGCAGAGCGGTGAGCTGCTGGTTCATCTCCTGTCGGGCGAACTTGAGCAGCACCTGCGGCTGATCGCTGAAATTCTCCGTTACCCGGTCGATCCACGGGGCGATCCGGCCGGGGCGGTCGGCATCCTGCAGCAGATTCAGAATCAGCCAGTAGATTCGTGGTTCCTTCGGCGCACGCCCGACTGCCGCGAGGGCGGTTTTTTCCGCTCCGTCGAGATCCTTCATCAACTTGCCCTGCAGCGGAATTTTCACATTTAAAAGTTCGAGATTACCGGGATTTTTCTTCAGTTCTTCATCGAGCTGCTTGAGTGCGGTGGGGTAGTCCTTGATCCGGATCGCGCTCATCACCGCCTGGGAGAACTTCTCGCGTTCGATATGTTGTTTGAGGTTGAACTTTCCGGCGATCACCTCGGGCAGCACGGCGGCGATGCCGCCGACCGTGCCTCGCCAGACCAGCATACCGTTGCGGTCGATGATCGCTGCCATCGGAATGCGGTCGATCGAACGCATGTAGTGGTTGACGGTGGCGAGCATGCTGTCGGCGGCGACGGGAAAGGGGAGTTCGTCGAGCCGGTTGAATTTGGCGATGGAGTCGGCCGAATCGCAGCCGATGGCGATGAACTGCACTTCTTTTTCACCGAGTTTGTGGGCGAGAAGTGCGATTTCAGCAAAGGGAGCGGTCCCGTTTCGGCTCATGGTCCAGAAGAAGAGGACGGCGCACTTTTTCCCCTTGAGGTCAGCGAGGCGGATCGGACCCCCCTTGATCCATTTTTTGACTTCCAGTTCCGGCGCGAGGACACCGGTTTCTGCCGCGGGAGAGACCGCCGCGGCGGAAACGCCCGCGGCGGTGGCACAGAACAGCAGCGCGGCAACGAGACGGGAGAGCAGTTTCATCAGAGTTTTTCCAGTTTGTTGAACCAGTTGAAGATCCATTCGGCGGCGAGGATGAAGAAGCCGCTGAACAACAACACGAAACCTTCCGGCTGCGCCTCCCGGACCGCGGTCACGCCGACCAGCAGCATCGGCAGCGCACTGAAGAGCAGCATCAGCCGGAAGAGCCAGCGGCACAGCTTCAGCAGCACCGGGTTGGGGCGGCGGGCGGGAGTCTCCTGCTCCGCCGGAACCGTCTTCTCCTCCTCTGCGGCGGGCGCTGGCGTCTCCGCCGGACGTTTCATCGCGGCGTAGACCAGCGAGGCGGTCATCGTCTCGAAGGAGATTCCCGCCTGCCGAGCGGATTTCGGCACCAGGCTGGTCGCGGTACAGCCGGGAATGGTGTTGCCTTCGAGCAGCCACGAGGTGCCGTCCGACGTGACGATGAAGTCCACCCGCAGAATGTCGCGGCAGCGGGTGCCGAGGTAGAACTTTTTCGACAGCTCCATCGCGCGACGGACGACCGGTTCGGAGAGGGATTCCACCGGGCAGAAGTACTCGGTGTGCCCCTGCTGATAGACATATTTCGCATCGTAGTCGTAGAAGCCGTGCGGACTGCGGATCTCAATCGGGGGCAGGACGCTGCCGCCGACGATGGGGACGGTGATTTCGACGCCGTTGAGGTACTCCTCGACCAGAATCTCTTCTGCCTGCTTGAACTCCTCCTCTATCGCCTTCTCCCACTCCCCGCGATCGGTGACGCGGACGATGCCGAAGCTGGAGCCCTCCTTCGGGACCTTGAGGATCACCGGGAGCTTCAGGTCGGCTGGGAATTCGTGCGACTCGGGGGTGACGATGTGCCATTTCGCAGTGGGGATGCCGAGCTCGTCGGCGAGCCGTTTGGTGGCGATTTTATCCATGACCAGCAGGCAGGAAGCACTGCCGGAGCCGACGAATTTCAAACCGGCATTTTCCATCTCCTGCTGGATGCGGCCATCCTCACCGAAGCCGCCGTGCAGCACCGGGTAGACCACATCGGCTTCGCGCATCTCCGGCGTGACGCGGCACTCCTGGAGGTCGGTTTCGGTCACGTCGAAGCCGGCGTTTCGGAGAGCCTGCGCGACGGCGGCGCCGCTTTTGAGGGAAATCTCCCGTTCCCGGCTGGTGCCGCCTT
>CAZPWP010000351.1:0-2561 GCA_964590295.1 uncultured Victivallis sp. | reverse complement strand
CGCAGACCTGCACCGAGTGGCAGAGACCGACCGCCTTGACGCCGCTGCCGCGGAGCATGGCGCCGGTGAGCATCGCCATCGGATTGGTGTAATTGAGGAACCAGGCGTTCGGAGCGACCTCCTCAATGTCTCGGGTGAAGTCGAGCATTACCGGAATGGTGCGCAACGCACGAAAGATGCCGCCGATGCCGAGGGTGTCGGCGATGGTCTGGCGCAGGCCGTACTTCTTCGGGATCTCGAAGTCGATGGCGGTGGAGGGCTCGTATCCACCGACCTGAATGGCATTGACGACGAAGTCGGCGTTGCGGAGTGCCGCCTTGCGGGCGCGGACGCCGAGGTGGGTGGTGATCGTCGCCCGATTGTCATTGATGTTGGCATTCAGTGTCTTGAGGATGAACTCCGACTCTTTGAGTCGTTCGCCGTCGATGTCGTACAGTGCGAAGTGGGAATCCTTCAGCGCTTCGCGGCACATGCAGTCGCCGATGACGTTACGGACGAAAACCGTGCTGCCCGCCCCCATGAAAGTGATTTTTGCCATTTGAGCTTCTCCGGACTCTGTGATGTTCCAGGAGGGGCGACCCCATGTCTCCCCTCTTTCTGGTCTCTTCTATACAATAGCTGTTACGAAGGAAAATGTAAATATGAAAAATATGCTATTGATGGTAATTTTTTGCTCTCTTTTTATTTTTATAATTTGAAAAATGAGCAGAAAAATGATAAATTGTAAGAAAGAGACCGGAAATAGAAGGTAAATCTGAGCGTGAATGCGGAATTCTCCCCCTTTCATGAATCCTATGCGCCGTTCTACTCGGAACGAACTGTCCGGCTGCATGCGATGCTGATTAATTGCGGCCACCAGTGCGTGGTTCGCGACTACTCGTGGGACGGAATGAAGCGGGGACGTCACGACATGGTGATCTGGCAGTATACGCTTGCCGGAATAGGGTGGCTCCGCTTCCGGAAACAGGAGTATCCGGTTCCGTCGGGGCGGGCGATGCTGTTGATCGCCCCGGAAGAGCACTGCTATTTCCTGCCGGAGGATTCGCCGGGCTGGGAGTTTCTCTACGTGAGTTTTCACGGTTCCGAGGCGGTGCGGCTGGCGGGGGAGTACCGTCGCCGGAACGGGGTGGTGACCGATTTTGCCGCCGATTCCCGAACGGTTTCGGCGGCACGGGAAATTCTGGAGATGTGCCGGGACCGGCAACTGAGTTCCCGTTACGATGCGAGCGCAGTCGCGTACCGGTTTCTGATGACGTTACTCGCCGATACCGACCGGGCAGTCGGGAGCGAGGCCGACCGGTTTCACCACAAGGTGCACGACTACTGCCTCGAACATCTTTCCGAACCGCTCGACGTTGCCGATCTTGCCGCTGCGGCGGGGTGCAGCCGTTCGCATTTCTCCCGGCGGTTCCGGAAAGAGGAGGGAATTTCTCCGCACGAGTTCCTCATCGCACTGAAGATGCGTCTCGCGGTCCGTCTGCTGCAGACCACCACTGCGTCGGTCAAGGAGATCGCCGCACAGTGCGGATTCAACGATGTGAGCTACTTCTGCAAGGTGTTCCGCAAGGTACATTCGCTCACGCCGGGGGAGTACCGTTCCGGCGGCGAGCCGGAATGCGCCGGTACAAAATGACATTGGACTTGGTGCGTGGCCGTGATAAAACGGCCGGAGAGAGAGGGAGACAAGCTGCACTCCGCCTTTCCGTTCCCGGCGGCCGTCACGATGTTTTCTCCCCGGCGCCTCCGTCTATTACGGGGGATGGATGACGCGGATGCTCCGAATCCAGTCATCTTTCCGCGGCTGCTTCGGATGCCGGGAAAAGTCTGCGCAGCGCCTCCGGCCCCGGCACTTCTCAGCTGGCCGACCTGCATCAGGTGGCGTCCGGAAAGTTCCGCGGCGTTGCTCATGCGCGGATTCATCACCGTCGCCAGAAACACCCCGAACACCGAGGCGGCAATCGAAGTGAAAAGATACCAGAGCAGTACGCCGCTGCCGAGTTTGCCGAATTTCTTCACCGACAGGCTGGAGGCGCCGCAGACCAGCGAGAGGAAAATGATCGGAATCACGATCATTTTCAGCATGGCGATGAGCACGGTGCCGAAGGGGGAGATCCATGCGACGACCCGGTGCAGCCACTCCTGCCCCATCGACGTTCCGGCATACGAGAGCGCCATTCCGGCGAGAATGCCGATGATGAACGCCGCGCCGATCCGGCAGATCAGCGGCGTCGAACAATATCCCGAACAAATCTTCTTCAGCATCAGAACCTTCTCCTGCAAATAAAAACAATCGTATTAATGTATCAGTCTCCCCCCCTCTGTTTTACAAACCGAAAATGCAAAAAGGAAGACCGGCCCGGAGACAGTTCCGGAATCACCTCTTCGCATTCCTCCCCTGCCCCGGTGGAAAAACATCCCGAACCGACGGGGAACAATTGCAGAATACCGACACCCCGGCACATTTCCCGTTGCAATCTTCAAAAAAAAGCCTCTTCGACGGTCTTTGCCCTAAGTCACACCTCTTTCACGCTCTGTTAAGCGCGGCCAGCGCCGCGAGCGCA
>CAZPWP010000350.1:0-2581 GCA_964590295.1 uncultured Victivallis sp. | reverse complement strand
TTTGTCGGCCGGGAAGGGAAAGAGGGTGCTCGGGCGCAGCAGTCCGGCCTGGATGCCCTGTGCGCGCAGTTCATCGACCGCGGTCCGCGCCAGCCGTCCGGAGATCCCGTAGCCGACCAGCAGCACCTCGGCGTCTTCGGCCTGATAGAGTTCGCAGCGCTGTTCCGCCGCCTCGATCCGGCGGTACTTCTCCTGCAGCCGCAGATTGAGCGCTTCGAGGTCGTCGGTCTCAAGATAGATCGAACTGATCATGTTCGTGCGCGGCCGCGAGACGTCGAGCGCCCACTCCGGCGCCTCCCGGCGGGGCAGGGGGGCCGGCAGCGTCACCGTCTCCATCGTCTGACCGATCACTCCGTCGGCCAGCATGTAGACGACGATGCGGTACTTTTCCGCGAGATCGAAGGCGGTGAACGCGAGGTCGCACATCTCCTGCGCCGACGCGGGCGCCAGCACGATGCAGCGGTAGCTGCCGTGGCCGCCGCCTTTGACCACCTGGTTGTAATCGGCCTGTTCCGGGGCGATGTTGCCGAGTCCCGGACCGCCCCGGGTGATGTCCACCACCAGCGCGGGCAGTTCGCAGCCGGAGAGGTAGCTGATCCCCTCCTGTTTGAGGCTGATGCCCAGCCCGGAGCTGGCGGTCATCGCCCGGCGGCCGTTGGCGGCGGCGCCCATGACCATGTTGATTGCGGCGATTTCGCATTCGGCCTGCAGAAAGGTCCGGCCGAGCTTCGGAAAACAGCGGGCGGCGGTGTGGGCGATCTCGCTCGCCGGGGTGATCGGATAGCCGAAATAACATTCGCAGCCCGCCAGCAGCGCGCCGTAGACGACCGCCTCATTGCCCTTGAGCAGCATGCGGCTGGTGTATTCCATGATGAATTATTCTCCTTCCGGGGTGTGTTCGATGATGGTCAGCGCGCCGGGTTCGGGGCAGGTGTAGAAACAGCCGCCGCAGCCGATGCAGGCGTTTCCGGTGCGTTCGACTGCCGGAAACCCGAGTTTGTTCAGACGGACCCCCATCCGGAGCACGCCGCGCGGACAGGCGATGACGCAACGTTCGCACCCTTTGCATTCGTCGAAGGCGATCACCACCTCGTACGATTTGTTGTTTTTTGCCATGATTCCTCTCATTATCTGGGAATTTTGATCTTCCCGAGCAGATCCTCCACGATTTCCTCCGCCGTCACACCGGAGTGGCGGCTGCGCGAATCGAGCACCAGCCGGTGCGGCAGGACGACCCGGGCAAGGTCGCGCACCTCGTCCGGCAGCACGTAGTCGCGCCCCGCCAGCAGCGCCGCCATCCGGGCGGTTTCGGCAAGCACCAGCGCCGCGCGCGGACTCCCGCCGAGCGTCAGACGGGCTTCCCCGCGGGTGGCGCGGACCAGTTCGAGCAGATAGGCCGAGACGGTCGACTCCATGCCGACTTCGGCGGATTGTCTGCGCAGTTCGAGGATCTCCGCGCCGCTGATCACCGGGGAGAGCCGGTCGGCGGGATCTCCGCGCCGCCGGTCGGCGAGGATTTCCGCCTCCGCCTCCGGCGAGGGGTAGCCGATGCTGAGCCGCATGGCGAAGCGGTCGAGCTGCGCCTCCGGCAGCGGATAGGTTCCCTGAAATTCGATCGGATTCCGGGTCGCGATCACCATGAAGGGCGCCTCCAGTTCGCGGCGGACGCCGCCGGCGGAGACCTGGTGTTCGCACATGCACTCGAGCAGCGCCGACTGGGTGCGCGGCGAAGCGCGGTTGATCTCGTCGGCCAGCAGGATGTTGGTGAAGACCGGTCCCGGCCGGAACTGGAACGATCCTTCGCGCGGATTGTAGATGTTGGTGCCGAGGATGTCCGCCGGGAGCAGGTCGGGGGTGAACTGAACCCGGTTGAACTTCGCATCCACCAGCCGGGCGAGCGCCTTGGCCAGCGTGGTTTTGCCGACGCCGGGCACGTCGTCGAGCAGGATGTTTCCGCCGGAGACGAAGGCGATCAGCAGATGGCGGATCACCTCCGGCTTGCCGCGGATGACCCGGTTGAGTTCGCTCTCCGCCCGGCGGATTTTGTCGATGACCGAATTCATGAAACTCTCCTCTCTCTCACAGCCAGCCGGCGTCGAAATTGAACGTTCCTGTCTCCGGGAAGTTCCAGTGGGCGTTGGTGAGGTCGTAGTAGTCGTAGACGCCCGGCAGCCGGGGCACCGAGTGCACCTTGCGCGGATAGAGCCGGGTCATGCCGTCGCGCCGCTCGAAGCGGAGCGAGAATTCATTGCCGCGCCCGTCCCGGAATTCGCCCGAGGCGGGAATGGTCGCCCGGCTGATCAGCAGCACCGGCCGTCCGAAGCGGTAGAGCTCCACCGGCAGCGGCGCGTGGTCCCGGAGCGCTTCCACCGAATTTTTTTCCAGTTCGATGTGTGCCATTGCCCGGGTGACGCCGAAACGCGAAAGCTCCCGTGCCGCCATCGAGTTGCAGACCGGCAGCGGCGTCGAGGCGATGACCTCCTCCGTTTCAACGCCTTCGAGCAGCGCGAGTCCGTAGAGCGAGGTGACCCGGAACCGCCGGATTCCGGCTGCCGCCGCCGTCTTGACGGCGCGCCGCACC
>CAZPWP010000349.1:0-2585 GCA_964590295.1 uncultured Victivallis sp. | reverse complement strand
AGCCGTATTCCCATCCGGTTCCGGCGGCTGTCAAACGGCAAACGGAATAAAAGCAACCCCCCGGGGGGCGGTTATGCCGGATTGCCGCTTGAGACTGACGGCGGGTTCTGATCTGTTTCGCTCTGATTTATCCACAAATTCCCGTGAAGACCCAAATTTGTTTTTCATAAAATAACACCTTCCGGCGAATTTTTCCACCGGAGAGCGGGAAAATCACCCGCCTTTCCACATCGGACAACAAAGCGGAAAGATTTCCCGCTTGCGGACTGTAAAAAATCCGCTTTCCGCGCTATCTTATAACGATGTCATATCACACGGAAAACAATCCCGGAAAAGGGTAACATCTTGGAGCTCGATCAGAATAAATTCCATTCGCTGCTGAAATCCGCCGGAACCGCCGCACGCACCGTGCTTGGTGCCGTCTTCGACAGCCGTAAACCGGCCGACCGGGTGCTCGGCGCCTGGTTCCGCGAAAACCGCCGCTGCGGTTCCCGCGACCGCCGGTTCATCAGTGAAAGCATCTACGCGCTGCTGCGCAACTGGGGGCTGCTCCGGCGCTTTCTGCCCGCCAACCGACTCGCCGAAATCGAATCCGGCGCCATCCGGCTCGGCCGCGCCGAAATCGACGCGCTGCTCTTCGGTGCACTCTACCTCGACGCCCGCAACCTGCCGGCGGCACATCTGCTGGCGGAAAAGCTGAACCTGCCGTGGCCGAAGGTGCTTCCCGCCGCCGATCCACTGACGGGAAGAGCCGCCGCCCTGTCGAAACTCTTCGGCGTGCCGGTGGAGTTCCGCCTCGCCGATCTGGTTCCGGAGTGGGTGGAGAAAGCCCTTCCTCCGACTTTCCCTTTCGACCGCTTTCTTGACGACCTCCGGCGCCGTCCGCCGATGTGGCTCCGGGCGCAGTGCGCCGATCCCGGGCAACTCGCGGAGGAGCTGACCCTGGCGGGACTCGACGTCCGACGGCATGAACGAATTTCGACCGCGCTCCGAGTGGAGGATCCCCGGGTCAATCTCCACACGCTCGAGAGTTTCCGCCGCGGCGACTTCGAGGTTCAGGATCTCGCCAGCCAGTGCATCGGGCTGGCCGCCGCACCACGTCCGGGCGAACGGTGGCTCGACGCCTGCGCCGGTGCCGGAGGCAAGAGCCTCCAGCTCGCCGATCTCATGAAGCGGCGCGGCACCGTCGTCGCCTGCGATGTGCGGAGCTACAAGCTCGATGACCTGCGGGTCCGCGCCCGCCGGGCCGGATTCCCCAACATCGTCACGCGCGAGTGGGACGGCAAACCCTTTCACGGCAAACAGGCGGGCCGCTTCGACGGCGTGCTGGTCGACGCGCCGTGCAGCTGTTCCGGCGTCTGGCGGCGTAATCCGGACGGCCGCTGGACCCTCCGCCAGGAGGAGCTAGAGGAAACAGCCGCGCTGCAGGGAAAGATCCTTTCCGCAGCGGCCCCGGCGGTCCGTCCCGGCGGTGTGCTGGTCTACGCGACCTGCTCGCTCTTCCCGCAGGAAAACGGCATGGTGACGGAGAAGTTTCTCTCCGCCCATCCGGAGTTCAGGCTGGAGCCGTTCGAGCACCCACTCACCGGCGAGGCCTGTTCCGGCATGTTGCAGATCCGCAGTTTTGACGGAGACTGCGATTCGATGTTCGCCGCCCGGATGCGCCGGAAGGAGGAGAAATGAAGAAGTTCCACATCGTCCTGGTCGCACCGGAAATTCCCCAGAACACCGGCACCATCGGCCGCCTCTGCGTCTCGACCGACGCAGCACTGCACCTCGTCAAACCGCTCGGATTTTCGCTGGAGGACAAGTTCCTCCGCCGGGCCGGGCTGGACTACTGGGAACATCTCGCGCCGTTGGTCTACGACAACTGGAAGGAGTTTCTCGAACGCAATCCCGGTGCGAACCTCTTCTTCCTCTCCACGAAGGGGGAACGCTGTTTCTGGGATGTCGCCTACCGCCCCGGAGACTACCTCGTTTTCGGCCGGGAGTCGAGCGGACTGCCGCCGGAATTCTACGACCGTTACCGTGACCGCCTCTTCCAGATACCGATGCCCGGAGAATTTCACCGGAGTCTGAATCTGGCCAACGCCGCGAGTATCGTCCTCTATGAGGCGCTCCGGCAAAACCGGGAAGGAGTCTTCTGATGATGAGTCTTGCAAAACTTTTCCTCTATCTGGTTACTGTCGTCTTCGCGGTCGCAGCGTTCTTCACCTTCATCGTTCCGATCATCATCTTCGTCGTGATCTTTCTGGTGATCGAAGTATTTTTCACCCTCCTGCGGATCAACCGCAGCTCAGTCGGGCGCTCCCGCCGGAACAGTCACTCACGGCCGGAACCGGCCCCGGGCAGTCCGGCAAGCGAGGCGGTGATCGAGGTGGAAGCGGTCGATCTCCCCGACGAACCGTTGCAGGAACCGGCACGGCTCGAAGACGGGAAGTGACCTTCCGCGCCGACACCGGCAGGAGGTTTCGAAGAGAATTTTTCCGGGGGAGGGGACTTGATATTCCCGCCGGATGCGGTATCTTTGTGCCTCTTCGACGGTCTTTGCCATAAGTCACACCTCTTTCACGCTCGAAATTTCG
>CAZPWP010000348.1:1627-2600 GCA_964590295.1 uncultured Victivallis sp. | reverse complement strand
GTGGATTGCCGTTCAGCACCTTGAAAATGGTGTAGCGGGAGATCCCGGATCGTTCGCGATATCGAGCCTGGTAATCATCGGCGGCTCTTCCTCATGAACTTTTCTGAATGACAGAGCAGGTTCCGGACCATGTCAAGCTGCGAGACGAAAAAAATCCGTTCCCGCCTCCCGTTCCCGCCACCCTATTTCATCGGAATCTGCGCGAAGCTGCTTTAAAAAAATGAAACCGCGATGTATATTAAATGTATATTATCCGATACGACGTCAAACCGATCCTGGAGGAACTTGATCGATGCGGATTCTCTTCGTGTGTACCGGCAACAGCTGCCGCAGTCCGATGGCGGAGCTGTATTTCGGCGAACTCTGCCGCCGGGCGGGGCGGAGCGATTTTCTCGTCCGCTCCGCCGGAACCTGTACCGGAGAAGGCGCCCCCCTCTCCCGCGGCGCCGCAGGCGTAATGGATGTGCTCAACATCGACAGCAGCCGTTTCCGCTCCCGCTGTCTCACTCCCGCCCTGGCCGCGGAATCAGATCTCATCGTCGCCATGACCGCGTCCCACCGGCAGGCGGTTCTCGCGCTGGCGCCGGATGCGGCCCCCAAGGTTCATCTGCTGCTCGATTTCGACGGCGGCGGCGACGTTCCCGATCCCTTCGGCGGCAGCGACGCGCACTACCGGGCGGTCTTCGCCCGGATGAAACCGGCTCTGGAAAATCTGGCAAACCAGTTGTTTCGATAAACAAATCAACTCATATTCTTTGATAAGGAGCGCACAATCTATGGTTCAGATCATCGACTGGCACGACAAATCCCTCAGGGTGGCCATCGGCACCGACCACGGCGGTTTTTCCCGGAAGGCGGAACTGGCCGCCTGGCTCGAATCCCGCGGCGCGAAGGTGATCGACTGCGGTCCCTTCTCCTACGACGCGGCGGACGACTATTCCGACTACGGTGCTCCGGTCGCCCGGGCGGTCGC
>CAZPWP010000348.1:722-1617 GCA_964590295.1 uncultured Victivallis sp. | reverse complement strand
TCTGCCGCTCCGGCGTCGGCATGGGAATCCTCGCCAACCGGGTCAACGGCGTCCGGGCCGTCGTCGCCGACAACGCGGAACTCGCGAAGAAGAGCCGCGACCACAACTGTTCGAACGTGCTGGTTCTGCCCGGCGACTCGCTCGACTTCGCTGGGATGAAGCCGGTTATCGAGAGCTGGTTCGCCACGCCGTTCAGCGACGACGAGCGGCATGTCCGCCGCCTGGTCAAGCTCGAAACCAACACCTATGACGACATCGCCGCGGTCCGCGCCGCCGATCCGGAAGTGGCCGCGATCATCGACTGCGAAGCGGAGCGGCAGGCCGACGGCATCGAACTTATCGCCAGCGAAAACTTCGCCTCGTGCGCCGTCCGCGCCGCGCAGGGATCGGCGCTGACCAACAAGTATGCCGAAGGATATCCGGGCAAGCGCTACTACAACGGCTGCGAATTCGTCGACCGGATGGAGTCGCTCGCCATCGAACGGGTGAAGAAGCTCTTCGGCGCGGAAGCCGCGAACGTCCAGCCCCACTCCGGCAGCGCCGCCAATCAGGCGGTCTACATGGCGCTCTGCCGGCCGGGCGACACGGTGCTGGCGATGAGCCTCGACCACGGCGGGCATCTGACCCACGGCCACCCGCTGAACTTCTCCGGCATGCTCTACAACATCGTCCCCTACGGCGTCAACCGCGAGACCGAGATGATCGACTATGACGAAGTGGAACGCCTCGCGGTCGAACACAAACCGAAGATGATCCTCGCCGGTGCCTCCGCCTACCCGCGGGTGATCGACTTCGCCCGGCTGCGGGCGATCGCCGATCTGGTCGGAGCGAAGCTCTTCGTCGACATGGCGCACATCGCCGGCCTGGTCGCGGCCGGAGAACATCCGAATCCGGT
>CAZPWP010000348.1:0-712 GCA_964590295.1 uncultured Victivallis sp. | reverse complement strand
GTTCCCTGCTGCGATGTGGTCACCACCACCACCCACAAGACGCTGCGCGGGCCGCGCGGCGGCCTCATCCTCTGCCGCGAGGAGTACCTCAAGGCGATCAACTCCAAGGTGTTCCCCGGCATACAGGGCGGTCCGCTGGAGCATGTGATCGCGGCGAAGGCGGTCTGCTTCGGCGAGGCGCTCACGCCGGCCTTCAAGGCCTACCAGCACCAGGCCAGACTCAACGCGGCGAAGCTCGCCGAAGAGCTGGTGCGACGCGGTTTCCGGATCGTCTCCGGCGGCACCGACAACCACCTGATGCTGATCGACCTGCGTCCGAAACACGCCACCGGCAAGGCGGTCGCCGACGCGCTCGATCTCGCCCGGATCACCGCCAACAAGAACATGATCCCCTTCGATCCGGAGAAGCCCTTCGTCACCAGCGGCATCCGGGTCGGCACCCCGGCGGTCACCACCCGCGGGCTCAAGGAGGTGGAGATGGTCAGGATCGCCGACTTCATCGAGCGCGGCGTCGAACTGCGCGAGGATGAGGCAGCGCTCCGCGCCCTCGGCAACGAGGTCAAGGAGTTCATGGCAGATTTTCCGATGCCCCGTTTCTAATTCCGGAGAAGAGAGAAAATGATCGATATCAAACTCATTCGTGAGAACAGCGAACTGGTCCGCGCCAACTGTCTGCGCCGCGGATTCCCGATCGACATCGACGGCCTGCTGA
>CAZPWP010000347.1:652-2613 GCA_964590295.1 uncultured Victivallis sp. | reverse complement strand
CCGAAATTTCGAGCGTGAAAGAGGTGTGACGTATGGCAAAGACCGTCGAAGAGGCGTAAAGAATGGTACACCCGACGAGATTCGAACTCATGACCTTCTACTCCGGAGGCAGACGCTCTATCCAACTGAGCTACGGGTGCCCATATCATTATTATATAAAATACTCGCTTTTTTCAATTTTTAAAGGGGCTCCCGATAAGAAACCGGAATTTTTTATTAATTTTCCGGTTTCCTGTTGTCCTGGCTGCTCCGACGCAGCATTTGCCGCGCCGGAAAATCGGAATTCATGCTCCGGATTGCCGGCAAACCGCGGCCGGGAAAGGCTGAACAGGGCGGGAAACGAATTGTCTGTGCAATCCTGCCGAGGCGCGGGCGGCAAGACCGTATCACACGTCGAAATCCCTCTTCCCGGTGATTTCTTCGTTGTTCTCTTCTCGCCGCAAGGATGATTCCCTGCAACCCTGCCGCGTTCCCGCGTCACTGCTCCTTTTCACCGAACACTTCCGCCTGAAAAGTGAAAAGACGCGCCCCCGACCGGCACCAGGCGTCATCCGGCAGCCCCGCCTTGCGCGAGAGATAGCGCAGCGTCGTCTCCCGATCCCAGTGCTGCTCCGGCGCCACCTGCGGCAGAAAGACCGCACTCCGGCCCGAGGCACGCAGAATGATTCCATCCAGCCCGAGCCGGAACTCCTCCGCCGACTCGATCGGTGACGCCGGCGTCAGAATCGAAAGCTCAATCAAAATATGCGGCAGCTCTTCCGCTTCCACCGGCGGGAAGCGGGGATCGCTCCGCGACGCGTTGATCGCATTCCGGAGCAGATTTTCGCCGAGCGGTTCAAACGCTTCCAGGTTGCCGATACAGCCGCGCAGATCCCCGTCCTCCTCCAGCGTGACAAAGCAGGAGCCCGGTTCCGTAAGGCGGGGGAGGGACGGCGGTACGGGCAGCTCCGCTCCGGCCAGATCGCATTCGATCACCTCACGAACAAAATGAAGCAGTTGACGACGTTCTTCCGGGGTGAAACTCTCTTTCTCCATCCTTTTTCCTCCCGTTTGCTGGTCAGACCGGTTCCCGCCTCCCGGCCGGGGCGGTCAGTTCCGGTCGTAGTAGATGCGGGCCGCGCCGCAGATGATGAAGCCGATCGTCGGAGCCAGCCCGGCGAACATCGGATTCAGGATTCCCCCCTTGCCCAGCACCAGGAAAATCTGCGCCACGACGATGTAGATTACGATGAGCGCCACCGCGGTGATGATTGCCATCAGGCTGCCGGTGCGTTCGTTTTTGGTCGCCAGCGGAATTCCGAGAAAGACCGCGAGGAAGCAGGCCCATGGAAACGCCAGCCGGTAGTAGAATACCGTCATGTAGATCGCCTTGACCCGCGACGCCAGATTCGGGTTGCGCTGGACGTAATCCCAGATCACCAGCGTGGGCAGCTCGTCTTTCTCCTTGATTGCGTTGATGATGTCCGAGGGAGTCTCCGGAATCTCCTCCGCGCGGAAGGTAATCGTCTGATAAGGCAGCGGATCGTGCATCGTCGAAGTGCCGCGGCTGGCGGTATATTCGGTTTCGTCGTTTTTGTCGTAACTCAGGAAGTTCCCGTTACGGAAGGTCCAGGTGCCGCTCTCCGGATCGTAGGTCACCTGATTGGCGAAGAAATCCACCTTGCGCCCCTTGAGTTCCGAGGTGATTTCCCGGGTTCTGGCTTCGCGGGAGAGCCCGAGCAGCTGTTCCGATTTGAAACGGAATACCCGCTTGATCATCGCCTGCTGCTCCGCCTCCGGCAGATTGAGCAGGATGCTCCGGATCATGCCGTCGGTCCAGAAGGTCTTGATGGTGACGTTCTCCTGCGCGCTCCCGGCGGTGAAGGATTTGAAGAGCCAGTGGCGCTGCTGATCCGAACTGCGGAAGGCGAGCAGATTCTGCACACTTTTGCGGCGGTCGAACACTGCGTCGTGAACCTGTT
>CAZPWP010000347.1:0-642 GCA_964590295.1 uncultured Victivallis sp. | reverse complement strand
CTGTCGCTCGGTGAACGGCACCAGCGCCTCGTTGAAGTAGATGTTCACGCCGGTCATCACCAGCCCCACTGCGAAAATCGCTCCGCCGCAGCGGAAGAGCGACACGCCGGAAGCCCGCATGGCGGTGACCTCCATGTTCTTGCCGAAGGTCGCCATCGTCCACATGCAGCCGAGCAGCATGGTGATCGGCAGGATGAATCGGATGTTGCCCGGCAGCTTGTATGCCAGATAGAGCAGAATGCTCCGCCAGGGGGCCTTCGCTTCAAGGAAGTCTGAGATGTCGCGGTAGACGTCGCTCAGGATGAAGAGAATGACGAACACCAGCAACAGTACGCTGTATTTGATGAGAAATTCGCGCAGAATGTAACCATCCAGCTTCGGCAGCGGAAACCAGCGCCGCGGAAGCAGGGTCAGATCGTTGTATTGCAGGTGTTCTTTCTTGTCCATGCGCACTAATATACACCGCAAATGCCGACAAGGAAAGTTCCCGGTGCATTTTTCTCGCAAAAAAAGGCCTCTTCTGCAGTTTGTGAAAAACTCGCCTCAAATGATGATTTTGATGCCTCTTCGACGGTCTTTGCCATACGTCACACCTCTTTCACGCTCGAAATTTCGGGGAGTTGATCCATTTTCAAGTTGAAG
>CAZPWP010000346.1:0-2615 GCA_964590295.1 uncultured Victivallis sp. | reverse complement strand
ACTTCAACGGGTTCTGCGATAGGCTCCAGGCGTCATGCCGGTGCTCTTGCGGATGACCCGGGCGAAGTAACCGGAGTCCCGGATCCCGGATTCACGGGCGACCTCATGGATCGGCATCCGGCTGCTGCGCAGCAGGTGGAGGGCGTGCTGAATCCGCAGAGCGTGAAGGTACTTCCCGGGGGAGATCTGCATTTTCGACGTGAAGATGCGGGTCAGGGTGGCCCGATGGACCTTCAGCCGGTCGCAGAGCGTATTGAAATCCACCTCCGGATTGCGGAATTCCCGGCGGGCGCGGCTGCCTCTTGCTCAACGGCGTCAATCTCGGCCGTTACGCGCAGATCGGTCCGCAGCGGACGCTCTACGTGCCGGCGCCGCTGCTCCGCAGCGGGGAAAACGAGATCATCCTGTTTGAATCACAGGGAGTGAGCGAGGCGGTGGTCCGTTCGCTGGCGAAGCGCAACTTCGGGCCGCGGATGAAGATGCCGCTCTAGAGAGATTCCGCCGGAGAGTCGAGATCGCCCTCTTCGTCGTCGTCGTTGCGGCGCAGGCGGAATTCCACCGTCTGAACCGTCGTCGCGGTGACGGCGGCGTGGACGCTGTGGCGGATTCCCGGCGCCCAGAGGATGCGTCCTTCGGCGTCGCGCAGCACGGGGCAGGGGAAGTCGGCCGGGAGTTTCCGGTCGATCCGCAGCTTCTTCAGCGGAACCTCGGCGGAGCGTCCGAAGGGGAGGAGCCGGTCGCCGTTGCGTCGGCGGTCGACGATCAGCTCCTCCGGCAGAAGCGCGGCGTCGAAGCGCGCCTCGAAGAGTGTCGGAAGAGCGGTGTTGCTGACGGGATGACATTCCAGCAGGAACTCTTCCCACCGGAACAGGGGTTGCTCCCGCCACCGCCACACGGCCGGAGCCGGGACGGGAGCGCTCTGCGCCTCCGGACGCATCCGGCCGTGCTGAATGACGAAACCGCGTTTCTGATCGAACGGAATGTGCACCGGTTCGGCGGGATTGGTTTCCCAGGCGGCGCGGAGCCGGGCGAGCAGCCGGGGGGAGGGGAGCTGCTCCTGCCCGGCGAGTTCCGAGAGGTGGAGCCGGAGTACCCGGAACTGGAGCGCCGGCGGGAGCTCCCGCCAGAAGGCGACCGCCGTCTCGCGGTTTCCGGCGATCGCGGCGAACCGTTCGCGTGAAGCCGCTTCCAGAAATTCGGCGTCCTGCCGCAGCGTTTCAACGGAATGCCGCAATCCGGCGGCGGAACCGGGAATCCGGCGCCGGAACTCCGGCAGGATGAGATTGCGCAATCTATTGCGGCTGAAATGATTTTCCTGATTGCTGGAGTCGTTTCTCCAGCTGATTTTGCTCCTTTTCAGAAACGCTTCGATTTCGGCACGGGAGAATGGAAGCAGCGGGCGGAGGATCGTTATCCCGTCGAGCCGGGAAACCGGACGGATCCCGGCGAGCCCGGAGGCGTTCGACCCGCGCGCCAGCCGGAGAAAGAGCGTTTCCACCGCGTCGTCGGCATGGTGGCCGAGCACCACGACGGCTCCCGGAATTTCGGTGGCGAGCCGCTTCCAGACGGCGAGCCGGGCGGCGCGGGCGTGCGCTTCGACGCCGGGGCCGGGGAGAAGTTCGAGCGGGATCTCGCGGAAGGGAACCGCACTCTTTCCGGCGAAGGCGCGGGCGGCGGCCGCATCCTGCCGGGACTCTTCCCCGCGCAGTCCATGTTCGAAGTGGATGGCGGTGACGGGGCAGCCGAACCGTTCGCGGGCGCGGAGTGCCGCGAGCAGCGCGACGGTGCTGTCGGCGCCGCCGGAGAAGCCGACGAGCAGGGGCCGGCCGGCAAAAGGGGCAAAAATTTGATCGCAATTTTCAAGTTGCATTTGTAATCATCCGCTTTTTGTTATAATATATGTGGCGAACAACGAAAAGCAAGGAGTGGATCATCTATGGCATACATCGTCGTGGCTACTGCGAATGCGCACAAGGTGGATGAGTATCGCAAACTGCTCGAAGGGCAGAAGGTCGAATTGAAGTCGCTGCTGGATTATCCGGCGTTCCCCGGGGTGGAGGAGACCGGGAAGACGTTCCGGGAAAATGCCGGAATCAAGGCGCTGGCAGCCTGTAAATATTGCGATGTCCCGGCCTTCGCCGACGACTCCGGGCTGGAGGTCGAGGCGCTGGACGGCCGCCCCGGCATCTATTCCTCCCGCTACGCCGCCACCGATGCCGAACGCATTGAAAAACTGCTCGGCGAACTCAAAGAAAAGGAGAATCGCCGCGCCCGCTTCGTCTGCGCCATCGCCATCGCCGTCAACGGCGAAGTGATCGAAACTTTCGAGGGAGAGGTGCGCGGGACGATCGTCGACGCGCCCCGCGGCGCCGACGGTTTCGGTTATGACCCGATTTTCCAGCCGGACGGCTACGGGCAGACCTTCGGAGAGATGCCGCAGGAGCTCAAGAACCGGATCAGTCATCGCGCCGCCGCCTTCCGGCTCGCGCTCAATTTCGTCGAAGATGAGATGTCGGTACTGGACGACGACTTCGATCTTTGATCCCCCTTTCCGCGCTCCGTTAAGCGCGGTCAGCGCCGCGAGCGCATGTGAGAGGACTGCCTGGCGGAACGCG
>CAZPWP010000345.1:0-2626 GCA_964590295.1 uncultured Victivallis sp. | reverse complement strand
GAACATATTTGAAGAGCTTGACGGTTGGCTGCGACGGCGGTTCCGCGACCTGATCTCTGGCGGCAATGGAAGAAAAGCTTCCGTCGTCAACGCGGCGGCATCGCTCCGGACCGGGCATGGAAAAGCGCCGGGAACGGACGCGGCGCATGGTGGAATTCGGGAGCCTCGCACAGGAACGAAGCATTCCCGAAACGCTGCTTTGACCATTTGGGGTCCGGCGTCCTTACGGGACGCGAAGGGGAAGAAGTCCAACAGGATTGGAAGCGCCGGATACGGAACCGTACGTCCGGTGGTGTGAGAGGACGAGGAAATAAGAAATCTTCTTAATTTCCTCATCCTACTCGATTCCCGGTTCCGGGCCGGGAAGGGCGCCTGCGGTTTTGTTCGCGGCCTTTTCCCCCGACTGGTTCAGCGATAGAGGCTGTTGCCGTCGGCGTCGATCGCCACCACCAGCGGCAGCTCTTCGACTTCCAGGCGGTAAATCGCCTCCGGACCGAGTTCTGGGAAGGCGACGACCGAACTCTGCCGGATGCAGCGGGCGATCAGCGCACCCGCGCCGCCCGTCGCCGCGAAATAGACTGCGCCATACCGCTTCATTGCCTCGATGACCGCCGTCGAACGGTTCCCTTTGCCGATCATGCCGCGCAGCCCACACTCTGCGATCAGCCGGGGGGAGTAGGCATCCATCCGACCGCTGGTGGTGGGACCGGCGCTGCCGATTACCCGGCCGGGCGGGGCGGGGCAGGGACCGACGAAATAGAGGGCCTGCCCGTTCAGGTCGACCGGCAGCGGCCTGCCTTCGTCGAGCAGCGCGACCAGCCGCCGGTGGGCGGCATCGCGTCCGGTCCAGATGACGCCGGAGAGCCGGACTCGGTCGCCGCAGCGCAGTGCGCGAATCTGCTCCTCGCTGAATGGTGTGGTAAGAGAAATGGTGTTCACAGCGTCACCTCCGCATGTCTCGCCGCGTGGCAGTTCAAATTGAGCGCCACCGGCATGCTGGCGATGTGGCAGGGGTGGAAATCGATGTGGACCGCGAGGCTGGTGACATCGCCGCCCAGCCCCTGCGGACCGACTCCGGAGGCGTTGATTTTTGCGAGGATCTCCTGTTCCAGCGCGGCATAGCGCGGATCCGGATTCGGCTGCCCGAGCGGACGCAGCAGCGCCCGTTTGGCCAGCAGCGCCGCCTTCTCCATGGTGCCGCCGATGCCGACGCCGACGATGGTGGGCGGGCAGGGATTGCCGCCCGCGTTGCGGACGGTCTCGACGACGAAGTTGACGACTCCCTCTTTTCCGTCGGATGGCTTGAGCATCCGCACCGCGCCCATGTTCTCCGAACCGCCGCCCTTCGGCGCGAGGACGATCCGCAGCCGGTCCCCCGGAACGAGTTCCAGATGGATCACCGGCGGAGTGTTGTCGGTGGTGTTCTTCCGGTCGAAGAGAGGATCGTTGACGATCGATTTGCGCAGGTAGTGCTCCTGGTAGCCGCGCCGGGTGCCTTCGGTGAGAGCTTCGGCGAGTGTGCCGCGGTCGAGCCGCACCGCTTCGCCGAGTTCGATGAAGAAGACCGCGAACCCGGTGTCCTGACAGAGCGGCATCCACTCCCTGCGGGCGATGCGGGCGTTTTCCAGATACTGATCGAAGAAGTCGCGGGCGGTCTCGTCGCGCTCGGTTTCCCGGCCGGCGCGGAGGGCCTTCAGCACGTCGCCGGGCAGGTCGCAGGCCGCTCTGCCGCAGAGCTCCGTCACCGCTTCGGCAACGGCGTCGAAGGAGAGGATTCGAATGGGTGTCATAATGAATTGTCGCCATGTTTCTGAATTTCCGGCGTGCGTTCGGCGATGTTGGAGAGATGGTCGCCGATCTTGGCGAGCTCTCCGAGCATTTCGATGAAGATCACGCCGTTGACCATCGTGCAGTTGCCTTTGCGCAGTCGTTCGATGTGCGAGGATTCAAATTGGTCGGCCATCTTGTTGATCTTGCGCTCGTCCTTGAGGGCGAACTTGACCATGGCCGGATTGTCGCTGCCGAGAGCGTCGATGACGTTTTTCGCCTGGTCGTCGAGCACCTGCCACATCTTGCGGAGATCTTTTTTCCCGGCTTCGGAGAGTTTCTTCTCGTTTTTGATCAGCCGGTCGGTGAGCTGAAGGATGAGTTCGGTATGGTCCGCGATGCGTTCGGCGTCGTTGGTGCAGTGCATCAGCAGCGGCACGAGTTCGGACTGCGGTTCGGTGAGCTGCTTGCGGGTGATCTGCACGAGGTACGCGGTCACTTCCGTCTGCATTTCGTCGATCCGCTCTTCCGCTTCGGCAAGCGCCTTGCAGCGCTCCTTGTCCAATACGCCCGGGAGGAACTGCTTGTTGACCGCCTCATCCACCATCGACCAGGCGTCCTTGACCATCTTCCGGATGACGCTGACGGTCTGCTTGAGTGCGATCGACGGGGTGTTCAGCAGGCCGGGTTCGAGTATTCTGATCTTGATCTTGGTGTCGTTGTGAATCGGCAGCAGCCAGTTGCAGAAGCCGGCGAACTGGCGCAGGAAGGGGAGCAGGACGATCACCACCGTGACATTGAAGAAGGTATGTGCCATTGCGATGTGCCGCTCGATATTCTGCGGAATGGCGGCGAAAAC
>CAZPWP010000344.1:0-2638 GCA_964590295.1 uncultured Victivallis sp. | reverse complement strand
TCCAAACCTGTTTGAGCAGCATGGATTCCATTGGTGGACCAACTGGATCCATGCGGGCTTGAAAAATCGGCACAAAAACAGGGCGAATGCCCGCATCCGTTTCCGGATATGGAATCCGGCTGCCGCAAAGATCACATTCCGCTCATCGCCCGGGCTGCCGCGCAGTTGACTGCGATCCATTCTGTGTTCGCTTTTACAATGTCCGATCACCGGTTCCACCAGCGGCGGAGAGAACGCGATGCCCGTTTTTGAAATCGATTTACGATTCGCGTATCACTCCTGGTCGTCATTTTGCAGGATTTCCTTCGTTAAAAGTGCCTTGCCTTGCAGTCATGTACCATCTATTATCAAATTTTCTATTGATAATCAAGCGGTTGAATGCTTTTGCATGAGCGACTGATGTATTGCTGCTCGACCGCCCGCGCCGGCGCCTCTCCGGTGAGGCGGCGTGGCAGTCGGAGGAGGAGATTCTGCGGCTGGATAATCTGCTCCGCCGCCGCTTTCATCTCAACAAACGGCATGGACGGGTCGCACAACCGTGGGCGGAACGGCTGTCGCGAAAGCCGCTGGGAACGGTGGAGCTCTCCTATCGGGTCGAGACCCGGGTCGACTTGGACGGTGCGCTTCTGGCGCTGGAGTCACCGGAGTGTGTGGAGCTCCGGTTCGACGATCAGGCGGTTTCGTTTCAGGATCAGGGCTGCTGGATCGATCCGACGCTGTGCTGTACCGCGCTGCCGCCCATTCCTGCCGGGACGCACAAATTGACACTGCGGATTGGTTTCTCCGAAGCGGTCGGGCCTGGAGCGCTGTTTTCCGCTCGGAGATTTCGGTGTGGAGTGCCGGGGCGGTGAGGCGGGATTGTCGAACCGGTCCGGGTGCTGCCGTGGTGCGATGTCACGGAGCATGGACTGCCGTTTTACGGCGGAGTGCTCACCTTCTGCTGTTCCTTCCGGCTGGAACCGCGGGAGGAGCTGCTGCTGCGGATTCCCTCCCGGATCACCCGCACTCCGGAGTGGAGCCGGAGTGCCGACTGCGCATACGAGGTGGCCGACTGCGGTTACCGTGACGTGATGCTCTCGGCCTCCCTCGACGGACGTCGCTGCGGCGACCCCGCTTTCACTCCGTACCAGTGTGGTCTGGGGGGGGTGGAGCCCGGCGAACATCGACTGGAACTATCGCTCTGCGGCAGCCGGAACAACTGCATGGGCCCGGAGCATCCGGCTTTCCGCATTTCGTGGATGACCCCCGCCGCGTGGCGGACGGTCGGGGACCGGTTCAGCACCGAGTATCGGCTCGCACCCTTTGGAATCACCATCGCGCCGCGGCTGTTGCGGAGACGTTGAAAAAAACGTGCCCCGCAACATCTGCGGGGCACGCTGAAGCGTGGTCGTTTACAAGGAGAGATACTTCTTGCGGAGTTCCGGTTCGGACATCATCCGCAGGAAGACCCCTCCCACCACCGAACGCGCCTGGAAGCCCACCTTCTTCCCGTCGGTGGTCCCGTACCAGTCGGTGAGCGGCACCCGGCTCGGCGTCTCGTTGATCCAGAGGTAGACCGGATCAAGCAGCGCGGCGAAATCCTCCGCTTTGCCGGTCAGCGTCGCACTCCACAGAATCCAGTCGAGTTTGGTGTAGGTGCGGCGGCTGTCCAGCGGCAGCCCGTAATGGTTCTGGCGGGTGCGGTAGAAGGCGAGCTCCTTCTCCGCCACCTCCTTCGGGAAAAGGTTCAGATCGAGGAGCCTGTCCCAGACCAGATTGTACTTCTGACTCCAGCTGCCGGGCTGGTCGAAGGCGAGCCGGTAGTGATCCGAATCCGCCGCGTCGACCACCCATTTCCGGGCGGCGGCCTCGGCGGTTCTGCGGAATTTCGACGCCTCTTCCGCATGGCCGAGTGCGTCGGCGATCCGGCTGTAGGCGCCGAGCGCGAGAATCGCCTTCAGCGAGAGATTGGTGTTGTGCGCGAGGTGTCCGGCGAAGTCGTCGGTGCAGAGCTGATTTTCCGGGTCATACCCCTTGTCGAGCAGGTATTCCGCCCATTTGCGCAGCGTCGCTTCGTGCGCGGCGGCAAAGGCGACATCGCCGGTGAAGACGACCAGCGCCCCGGCGAGCAGCAGCATGTTGCCGCTCTCCTCCACCGGCATCTGGTTCTCTTCGGTCTCCTCGCCGCCGCCGTAGACCTGGCCGTTGGCGAGCGGATAGGTTCCGAGATCGTGCGGGGCAAAGGGGAACTTCCAGCGGCGGCTCTCCGCATAGAGCAGGATCGGCCGGAGCATTCCCTTGACCAGCTCCGGCGCGGTCAGGAGGTAGAGCGGCGCCGACGGATAGGTCACATCCACCGTCGCGATACAGCCGTTGGAGAAGTTCTCCTTCGAGAAGAAGAGCGCACTGCCGTCGAGATCCGCCGCGAGTTTGTGGGCGCCGATCGACTGCCGGAAGACGAGCGCGCAGAGCCGGGCGTACTTCTCGCCGCCGCACCTGCGGGCGTCATCCAGCAGCATCCGGTCGTAACGGACGCACTCTTCGCGGAGCGTCTCGAACTCCCGCAGCGCCGCTTCCACCATCTCCCCGAAGCCGGGAAACGATTCCCGCCAGTACGGGCGGAGTTTCTGCCCGAGATATTCGATGGGGGTGGGGTCGT
>CAZPWP010000343.1:0-2653 GCA_964590295.1 uncultured Victivallis sp. | reverse complement strand
CATTCCCTTCATCGCCAGTTCCGGACTGGTACGCAGAAAGTCCCCTTCCGCCCGCACCGACTCAATGTACTCTTCCGGCGCGGGCGCGTGGATCTTCACCGGCGTCTCCACTTCGAGAAAGTTGTGCCGGTAGAAGAATTCACGAATCGTCCGGAAGAGCGCGGAACGGCGCGCGAGATTGGTCAGCTTCTGCGGATCGCGCATGTCGCCGCCTCAGGCGAAGAACCGGTTGACGAAGGCCGGATTGGCGAACGCCGCCCGGTGAACGTCGGTGGTGTAGTAGCGCAGCTGCGCGGCAAGTTCCGGCGGGACCTCCCGCTTCGGAATTCGCACATCCCCCCCATCGGAGGCGACGCCCGCTCCGATCATTCCGGTCGGATAGGTCGGCACCATGATCGCGCCGTAGCCGACCGAGGTGAAAATCCGGCGGGAGACCGCGTGGAGCCGCGCGACGATTTCCGGCAGGAGGTAGGGGGATTCCGCCTGCGTGGCGATGACTCCGCCGGGACGCAGCGCCCGCTTCATGTTCCGGTAGAACTCCTCGCCGAAGAGCGGCGCGCCCGGACCGCCCGGGTCGGTCGAGTCGACGACGATCACATCGTATTCCTCCGGGTGGTTCCGGACGAACTCCGAACCGTCGGCGATGTGAATCTTCACCCGCGGGTCGTCGAAGCCGCAGGAGATCTCCGGCAGAAACTCGCGGGCGACCTGAATGACCTCCTCGTCGATCTCGCAGATATCCATCACCTCGAGTTCAGGATGGCGGCAGAGTTCGCGCAGCACGCCGCCGTCGCCGCCGCCGATCACCAGCACCCGGCGGGGATTCCCGTGGGCGAAGAGCGGCAAGTTGGCCATCATCTCGTGGTAGGCGAATTCATCGAAATCGGTCAGCTGAATGATGCCGTCAAGCAGCAGCAGCCGGCCGAGTTTCGCCGTCTGATAGAGTTCGATCTTCTGAAACTTCGACTGACGGCGGCAAAGTTCGGCTTCGACCTGCACGGTCATGCCGAAACCGTTCATCGCCTCGGTCACCCAGAAATCCGACATGGCTGATCCTCCGTCTTATTCGAAGCAGGCCGGCGTTTCATCCTCGACGTCGCGCCCGGTCCAGCAGTAGGTGCACACCTTCGCCGGATCAAGGCCGATCGAGGCGATCAGCCGGTCTAGGCTCTGGTATTTCAGCGTGTTGAGATGGAGCTCCTTGCGCACCTCTTCGACCATCGCCTCGTACTTGGGCGAACCGTATTCCAGATACTCCTGAATCACCTCGTCGGTGATCTCGCACGTCTCCAGCCGGGCGATGGCGCGGCGGGCGGCGAGGTCGAGTTCGCTGCGCGAACGGGAGAAGTTGAGGAACTTGCAGCCGAAGAGCAGCGGAGGACAGGCCGACCGCATATGAACCGCCTTTGCCCCCCGTTCATAGAGCCGGACGACCGTATCGCGCAGCTGAGTGCCGCGGACGATCGAATCGTCGCAGAAGAGCATGCGCTTGTTTTCGATCTGCTCCTGCACCGGAATAAGCTTCATCCGGGCGACGAGGTCGCGGGCCGCCTGATTCTGCGGCATGAAGCTGCGCGGCCAGGTGGGCGTGTATTTGACGAAGCTGCGGCGGTAGGGTTTTCCGGCAGCGTTGGAGTAACCGATGGCGTGGGCGATGCCGGAGTCGGGAATGCCGCAGACCGAGTCGATCTCATTGATGAAATCCCGGTCGGCTTCCGCCATCGATTCGCCGTTGCGGTAACGGGCGCTCTCGGTGTTGATCCCCTCGTAGCAGCTCGACGGATACCCATAGTAGACCCAGAAGAATGCGCAGATCTTCATCGTGTCGCCGGGGGCGCGCTTCTGGATCACCTCCTTCGAGGTGATTTCGACGATTTCGCCGGGACCGAGTTCATATTTGAGGTGGTAATCGAGGTTGGGGAAGGCCGTGCTCTCCATCGAGACGGCGAATGCGCCCTCCTTTTCGCCGAGGATCACCGGGGTGCGGCCGTAGCGGTCGCGTGCGGCATAGATCTTGTTGTTGATCAGCACCAGAATGGAGCAGGAACCGTCGATCACCTTCTGGGCGTATTCGATGCCTTCGACGATCGACTCCTTGCGGGCGATCAGCATGGCGGTGATTTCGGTGGGGTTGAGTTCGCCGCATCTGGATTCCGAGAAGTGGGAGAATCCGCGGTCGAACGCCTGCCGGGCGAGTTCGTCGATGTTGTTGATCTTCCCGACGGTGACGATGGCGTAGGTGCCGAACTTGCTGGAGATGATGAGCGGCTGATCCTCGTAGTCGCTGATGATGCCGATGCCGGAATTGCCGAAGAACTTGCCGATCTCGTCGTCGAATTTGGAACGGAACTGGGCGTTGGTGATGTCGTGGATCCGCCGGGTGATGTGGTTTTCAGCGTCGCAGACGGCGAGGCCGCCGCGTTTGGTTCCGAGATGAGAGTGATAATCCGTACCGTAGAAGATGTCGCAGACGCAGTCATGATCCGCGACGACGCCGAAAAAGCCGCCCATAGAATTGCTCCTGAAAAAAGATGTTGCCGTCTAGGGTGCGGCCGGGAGGCCGCTTCCGAAAGCCCCGCAGTATAATGTACCGTGCCGAACGCTCTAATGCAACCGGCGGGGAGGAGATTTTATCAGGATTTCCTGACAGAAA
>CAZPWP010000342.1:0-2674 GCA_964590295.1 uncultured Victivallis sp. | reverse complement strand
GATCGGACGATCCGGACGGTCCGTCCCGGACGACGCTACGCGCCGCAGCGGGCGTAGATCTCGTTCACGGCCTCGACGTCCTTCTTCGAGCCTATGAAGAGCGGGGTTCTCTCGTGGAGGACGGAGGGCTTCTTCTCGAGAATGCGCATGCGGCCATCGGACGCCGCGCCGCCGGCCTGCTCGCAGAGGAAGGCCAGGGGATTGGCCTCGCACATGAGGCGGAGCTTGCCCTGGGGCCTGCCCTCGTACTCGGGGTAGAGATAGATGCCGCCGTAGATGAGGGTGCGGTGGAAGTCCGCCACGAGCGAGCCGATGTAGCGGGAGGAATAGGAGCCGCCCTTGGAGGACGGGGCCTTGTGGAAGTACTCCACCGCCTCGAAGGCCGCCTTGGACCACTTCTGGCGGTAGCCCTCGTTGCAGGAATAGATCCAGCCCTGTTCGGGGATGCGCATGTTGGGGTGCGAGAGCAAGAATTCGCCCACGCCCGGATCCAGCGTGAATCCGTGCACGCCGTCGCCGGTGGAGAGCACGAGCATGGTGGAGGGACCGTAGAGGAAGTAGCCGGCCGCCACCTGCTCGGTGCCCGGACGCAGAACCTCCTCGAGCACCACCTCGCCGGTGCGCCCCTCGGGGCGGCGGTAGATGGAGAAGATGGTGCCGATGTTCACGTCCACGTCCATGTTGGACGAGCCGTCCAGGGGATCAAAGACCATGATGTAGTCGCCGCGGGGAAATTCGGGCCCGATGCGGATAAGATCGGGATTTTCCTCGCTCGAGAGGGCGCACATGGCTCCGCAGCGCTCCATGCGGTAGATCAAGAGCTTGTTGGCGATTTCGTCCATCTTCTGCACGGCCTCGCCCTGGATGTTGACGACGCCCGTGCCGCCCAGGATGTCCAGCAGGCCGGCCTGGTTCAGACGGCGGGAGATGGACTTGCCGGAGAGAATCAGGTCGTAGAGAAGACCGGTGAATTTGCCGGTCGCATGGGGCATGCGCTTTTGATGGAGCAATATGTGCTCGGTCACCGTTACGTCGGCCATATGTTCTCTCCTTGGGGCAGGGCCCCGCACGCAAGGGTCGTATGGGAGAAGGCGGGCAGCTGCCATGGCCGGGCCGGACGGCCCGGCGCCGGGTTGGCGCCCCGGTATTGATGCGAGTTGTATTGATGCGAGTTGTTATTGATGCGGGAAACTGATGCGGGAATGCCCCCTGCCCGCCTTTGCGGCGGACAGGGGGCCGAAATTGCGAGGTTGGCGAAGGGGGCTCCCGGGCAGCCGAAAACTGTCCGGGGCTGTCCTGCGCAGTCCGCCGGGGTCAGTCAGACAGGACTAGTCGGAGGTCTCGGCCGCTTCGGAGGCGTCCTGTGCCGCGGGCGCCGTTCTCGGTCCGAAGGGCGAGGGCCTGGTCTGAGCTGCCGGGGCATCGTCCTGCGCTGCAGGGGCAGTCTCGGCAGCGGGAGCGGATTCGGCCGGCACCGTTTCGGAAGCCTCCGGCGCCGGTCTTGGCCCGAAGGGCGAGGGACGGCCGCCGGGAAGGAGCGCAGGCTGAACGGGAGCGCTCGGGGTGGACTCGGTGGTTGCCTCCGAAGTTGCCTCCGAAGTCGCCTCCGAAGCCGCCTCGGAGGCGGAGGTGTCCGCGGTTCCGGACGCGGGGCTTTCGCTGCCGGTTTCGGCCGGAGTATCGGCGGTCTCGCCTTCGCTGGCCGCGGGCTGCTGGGCTCTCGGACCGAAGGGGCTCGGGCGCACTATCTGCGGCGCCGGCGTCGCGTCTTCCTCGGGCATGTCCGGAATGACGATGGGCGGGCGAGTGCGCTGCTGCGCACGCTGCTGGCGCTGCCGTCTCGGGGGCTGGTAATCGGTGTTCTCGCCCTCGAGATCGCGCTCGCGCACCCTGCTCCGGGGCTGCGTACCGCCCTGCTTCAGGAGCATGGAATCGGAGCTGCCTGCCTCGATGTCGCGGGCGCCGGCCGCTCCGGGCTGATTTTGGGCTTCCTCGCCCGGTCTGGGCGGCAGGAATTCGGCGCCGGAGAGCGGCGAGGGTCTGGACTCCTCGGCACTTTCCTGCGGAGGCGGCGGGCCGACGGGCTCGCGCTGCGGGAAGTACCGTTCGGATCCTGCGAGGGAGCCGGAGCTCTTCGGAAAATCGCCCTTTTCCGGCACCGCAAAGATGATCGGAAGCGAACCCAAAAAACGCACCTGGTAGGCAAAAGAGCCGGCGGCGTTGGAGACGGTTCCGGACGTCGACCTGGTGATGGTCGCGTTCCAGTCCGTTTCGGCCATCGGGGTCGCGCCGTACTCGAAGGGCGACCAGAGAAGGCCCCAGGGCGTGAAGATCACGACGTTGTCGGGCGTCTTCAGGCGATCCACGAGGGAGGACATTCTGAAATACGTGGCCACGACGCCGAGAAATTCGATGCCGTCGTAGAGCGGCGCGGCCAGAAGAACCACGGGACCCTGCGCGGACATCTGCCAGTCGCCGCGAAGCGCGCGGGAAGACTGCTTGCCGGGCTCGTGGAGGAGACGGTTGTAGTCGAGGGCGATCACGGTCTTTCCGGCCGGCGCCTCGGTGCCGAGCAGAGTGCCGTCCGCGCGCACGCCCGTGAAGCCGTCGACCCAGGGCACCTCGCTGAAGAATCCGTTGAGCCAGCCGCGGGTCGGCGGACGATCCGCATTGC
>CAZPWP010000341.1:2413-2685 GCA_964590295.1 uncultured Victivallis sp. | reverse complement strand
TCAACCTCCAGACCCTCGCCCGCGGCGTCAACGTGGTCGGTCTCTCCAGCCAGCCCGGCGACATCATCGAACTGCATGCAAAACTCTTCAAGAAGCACGGCATCACCACAATCCGCAACTTCGACGCGCTTAACGACGTGCGCAACCTGACCGCCTCCGGCAAATACATCACGCAGTACGGCCTCAAGCACCAGGCGACCGTCACCATGATGGGACTGGCTCCGAACCTTCACGAGTCCTATGCCCACACCCCGAACTTCTACATCGACCGC
>CAZPWP010000341.1:0-2403 GCA_964590295.1 uncultured Victivallis sp. | reverse complement strand
AGAGCGGTCTTGCGTTTGACAGCCTCGCCTTCAAGGACGCCTCCGGCACCTCGACCCCGCAGACCGTCTATGAAACGATCAGGATGGCGCGCGAACTGCTCGACGCCGAGTTCAAGGGCGACAATCGCAAGGACATCCAGTTCCACACCCACGACACCGCCGGGATGGCGGTCAGCTGCAATATGGCGGCAATCGAAGCGGGTGCGGACACCATCGACCTGGCGATGAGCCCGCTCTCCGGCGGCACCTGTGAAGCGGACATCCTCGTGATGTACCAGCGGCTGCGCGGCACCGAATACACCATCGATATCGATCCGGAAAAAATCCTCGCCGCCGAGAAGGTCTTCGAGCAGTGCATGGACAAGTACTTCATGCCGCCGGAGTCGATGCAGGTCTCCCCGAAGATCATCTTCAGCCCCATGCCGGGCGGCGCGCTTACCGCGAACACGCAGATGATGCGCGACAACAACTGCCTCGACAAATACGACAAGTGCATCGAGGAGATGCGCGAAGTGGTCGCCAAAGGCGGTTTCGGCACCAGCGTCACCCCGGTCTCGCAGTTCTACTTCCAGCAGGCCTTCTCCAACGCGATGCAGGGCCGCTGGAAGGTGATCGACAAGAACGGTTACGGCAAGATGGTTCTCGGCTACTTCGGCAAGACCCCGGTCGCGCCGGATCCGGAGATCGTCAAGCTCGCCAGCGAACAGCTCGGTCTTGCGCCCACCACCGAAGCGGTGGTCGACATCAACAACCGCAATCCGAAACTCGGCGTCAAATATAATACCGAACTGCTCGAGAAGGCCGGTCTCCCGGTGACCGAAGAGAACATCTTCATCGTTGCCGCCTGCGGCGAAAAGGGTCTCAACTTCCTCAAGGGCGACCGCCCGATGGGCATTCGCTACAAGGAAGCCGCTGCGCCGAAGAGCGCCGCAAAGAGCGCCGGCGCCTACACCGCCACGGTGGACGGGAAGAACGTCACCGTTCAGCTCAACGCCGCCGGCGACGCCTATACCGCCACCGTCAACGGCAGGAGCTTCACGGTCAAGGTCGCCGAGGGAGCTGCGGCTGCGGCTCCGGCCGCTTCCGGCAATGCGGTTCCGCTTCCGTCTCCGCTGCCGGGCACGGTGGTCAGAATCGTCGTCGCGGAAGGAGAGGAAGTTGCCGAAGGCGATGTCATTCTCGTGATCGAAGCGATGAAGATGGAAACGGAAATCAAGGCCCCCAAGGCCGGTATCGTCCGCGAGATCAGCGTTGCCCAGAGCCAGATTGTGGCAGCCGGCGACACCCTCGCGATGATCGAGGAGAAGTAAGTCATGCGCACTTTCAAACTCTCTCTTTCGGCGTTCGCCGCACTCCTGGCCGGCGCCGCCGTTGCCGCGCCGGAACCGACGGTTCCGACGGTTCCGATGCCCGCAGCCGCAGCCCAAACGATCCAGGCGCCGGAAACAGCCCCGCAGGCCGACCCGGCCCCGGATCTGGTTCTGCCGGCCGGCATCGTCGCCCTGCCTTCGGGAGATGAGCTCTTCCAGTGGTTCGCCGCTCCCGACGGGAAGAAATATCTGATCTACGCCTGGGATCAGCCCGCGGTGGTCTTCTCGAAGACGATCGCCGACAAGCAGATGGTTCTGCCCGGGCGTGAAGCGCTGGTCGTCGCCCCCGAGGGGCGCAGCAAAGGCAAGCTCAAGATCACCGAAGCGTTGAAGGTGGTCAAACTCAACCCGGCTCTCGAAGCCTCCGCCATTCTGACGAAGGGAATGGTGCTCGGCTGCTTCCTGCCGACCGACATCGTCCATGATTCGGTCGACAACAACACCCCGGAGCAGGGCGCCATGCCCGGCTGGGGCGAAGCGTTCCAGGGACTCTGGCAGAGCACCGGCATCTACGACCTCTGGCATCAGACCGTCAATGATTTCAGCAGGACCTGGATTCTCGGTCTCGGCCGTGTCCTGATGATGGCGGTCGCCCTGGTGCTGATCTACCTTGCGATCGTCAAGGAGTTCGAGCCGCTGCTGCTGCTGCCGATCGGTTTCGGCGCGCTGCTGGCGAACATTCCGCTGGCGGGCATTTCCGGGCCGGATGGTCTGCAGGGGCAGATCTACAACGTCGGCATTGAGTCCGGCGTCTTCCCGCTGCTGATCTTCATGGGCGTCGGAGCGATGACCGACTTCGGTCCGCTGATCGCCAATCCGAAAACCGCGCTGCTGGGCGGCGCCGCCCAGCTCGGCATCTTCGTCGCTCTGATCGGCGCGCTGGTTCTGACGATGATCATTCCGGGAATCGACTTCCACTTCAAGGAAGCCGCCAGCATCGGCATCATCGGCGGCGCCGACGGCCCGACTTCGATCTACCTCACCAGCAAGCTGTCGCCGAAACTCCTGGGCGCGGTCGCCGTCGCGGCCTACA
>CAZPWP010000340.1:0-2686 GCA_964590295.1 uncultured Victivallis sp. | reverse complement strand
AACAGAGCGTGAAAGAGGTGTGACGTATGGCAAAGACCGTCGAAGAGGCGAAATGGATCGTAAGAACTCCGTTGCGGACCGATGTCGCGGCGTTTCCCTGCACCGGCCGGGCGGCGATTTCCGGAAAAATTGTCGTGCCCCGCCATTGCCAAACCGGAAAAGAGACAGTATGGTAGAAGAGAGCAATTCACGCCGGCGAACGGGACAACCGTTCCCCGGGGAACCAGGGAAGGTGAAACAATGATCCCGGAAAAAGATTTCTCCGATCTCGACGCCAACTACAAACCGCAAAGTGTCAACGGCCGCGAAATGGTCTTCCGCGACGGGTTCGCCCCGCCGTTCGTCCTGGAAGGCTTCCCTTTCATCGACGGCGAAGGACGCCGGAGCCGCCTGCCTCTCGAAACGGCAAAGCGCTGCCTCCGGCCCGGCGTGCTCCCGATGAGCCTCCAGGGCGCGGGGGAAGTGATCCGCTTCGGCACCGATTCGACCGCGATCGCCCTCGACGTCACCTTCGACGAGGTCTACGCCGGTCCCCAGCGCCGCGCCGCCACCGGATTCGACCTCTACATCGGCTCCGGCTCGGAGAAGCGCTTCTGCGGCAACCAGTTCTCTCCCTCCGGGGAGCAGCGCGCCGAACTGCTCTTTTCCGCCCTGCCGCTGCCCCGGCGGCGGGAGTTTCGCGAGTACACCCTCTACTTCCCCCTCTGCAGCAGTGTCCGCGCCATCCGGATCGGCGTCGATCCGGGGTGCCGCGTCGAACCGCCTTCGCCGCACCGGCAGGAGAAACCGCTCCTCTTCTACGGCTCCTCCATCACCAACTGCGGCGCGGTGAGCCGCCCCGGCATGAACTATCCGGCGATCATCTGCCGGATGCTGGATTTTCCCATGATCAACATGGGATTCAGCGGCGCCTGTCTCGGCGAACTCCACATCGCCGACGTGATCGCAAAACTCGATCCGGCCGCGCTGGTGCTCGAATATGACCACAATGCGCCCGATCCGGAGTTCCTCGCCCGGACGCATGAACCGTTTTTCCGCCATCTGCGCACGCTCCGTCCGACGCTGCCGGTGCTGCTCACCTCGCGCTGCGATTTCATGAACACCCCCGACGGGAAACGGCGCAGGGAGATCATCATGCGGACACACCTCCATGCCCTCGACAGCGGCGACCGGTTCGTGGATTTTCTCGACGGCGAGACGCTCTTCTCCGGACCGTTCCGCTACGACTGCACCATCGACAACTGCCACCCCAACGACCTCGGCGCGGCTCTGATGGCAGAGCGGATCGCCGACCGGATCAGGCGGCTGCTCGCCCCGCTCGACGACGTCAGATGAACCGGCCTCCGCCGCGGTAGAGCTGCCGGTTCCGCTCCCGCCCCGCTCTGCGGAAGCGCAGCGGCGACATGCCGTAGACCTTCTTGAAGAGATGGGAGAAGTGAAACGGATCGGCGAAGTGCAGTTTTTCCGCAATTTCGCCGATTCCGGCATCGCTGTCGAGCAGCAGCAGTTCCGCTTCGCGCAGCCGCTTGCGCCGGATGTACTCCAGGGGGGCCATTCCGGTCGCCTGCTTGAATTTGCGGTAGAAGGACTGGCGCGACATCCCGCACCGCTTCGCCAGCTCCCCCGGGAAGAACGCGCCGCCCGATTCGGAGTCGATCCAGGCGGCGACCTCCTGAAACCACCGCTCCCGACAGAGGCGGGCCGCCTCCTCGCGGATCGTCGACTGTGTGACCACGATCCGCAGAAACCGCAGCAGCAGCTCCTGCACGAGCAGCTGGTCGGCGAGGGAGCCCGAACCGGCGAGCGGCACGATCCGGCACATGATCTCCTCCGCCTCCTCCGAACGGATGAAGTCCGGAATTTCCAGCAGTCCGAAGAGATCGAAGAGCAGATCGCTCCGGGCGGAAAAGGCCAGCGATACGAACGGCGCCCGTTCTCCCGCCGCCAGACTGGTGCGGCGAACCGAGTCCTGCGGAAAGTGAATGATCGAATGGGCGGGCCGCTCGAGGAACCGCCCGGGCGCCTCCTTGAATTCGGAGCGCACCGCCCCGTCGCGGATCAAAATGAATTCCGGGTAGCCGCAGCGGCGCCACGTCGGCGTGACCGTCGCGATCGCGCCGGTCGTGACGCGGAGCAGCCGGACATGGATTCCGTCGAAGATCTGACCGGGGCTGATGTCGATTTTCTGCATGGGGGAAGTATAATGCGCGCCGCCCCTCTTTTCAAGCCGCTTTGGGACGCAGAGACATAAAATTCAGAAAAAACGCCATTTTGTTTTAAGAGAATGTGTGATATGTTATGGATCGAATGACAAACCGACAAACCGAAAGGAGAGTTTCGTGAAGTCCGCAAAACAGTATGATGTCGCGGTCATCGGCGGCGGAGTCGCCGGAGCCGCCGCCGCCCTTCAGGCCGCCCGCTGCGGTTGCAAAACCGTTCTGATGGAGAAAAACGTGCTGCTCGGCGGCCTCGCCACCTCCGGGCTGATCTACTTTTACCTGCCGCTCTGCGACGGCCGCGGCAGGCAGGTCACCTTCGGCATCTCCGAAGAGCTGCTGCACCGGAGTTTGCTCTACGGGCCGGGCCGGGTTCCCGCCGCGTGGAAGAACGGCCGAAACACGGAAACGAAGGAGCGGCTTCAGGCGGCGTTCAGTCCGGCGGCCTTCATGCTGGCGCTCGACGAGGT
>CAZPWP010000339.1:0-2749 GCA_964590295.1 uncultured Victivallis sp. | reverse complement strand
GGAACACAACACCATCAAGGTGCTGGGCGACGGTTCGCTGGTGATCGCCCAGCCGCTGATGACTTCGCTGCGGAGCGTCGATGATCTGGTTCCCGCCGAAGCGGAGAACAAGCGCTGCGGCCGCCAGGTCTCCACCGTCGCCGCGACGGTGGAGCAGAAGCGCGACCTGCTCTTCGCCTGGTACGTCAATCTGAGCGTCCGCTCCAACGGGGTGGTGATCGTCAAGGACGGCCAGACCCTCTCGGTCGGCACCGGCGAACAGGACCGCGTCGGCGCGATCGAACAGGCGATCGCCAAGTTCCGCCAGAAGTACACCGGCGAGGGGATGCTTCAGAATTCGGTGATGTCCAGCGACGGCTTCTTCCCCTTCGAAGACGGCGTCGAGACCGCCGCGGCCGCCGGAGTCACCGCGATCATCGCCCCCTCCGGTTCGCTGCGCGACGCGGATGTGATCAGGCGCGCCAACGAACTCGGCGTCGCGCTCTACCACGCGCCGGAACGGATCTTTTCGCATCATTGATTTTTCCATAAAACGCATAGAACAAGATAAGGAGATCTCCCCATGCCGGACCAGAAAGAGAAAAACCGCAAACTCAACGCCGAACTCTCTCGTGCCCTGATGAACGATGTCGAACGGCTCGAACTCGGATTCGCCACCTACTGGCGCCAGATCGCCGCCGTCGCCGTCGTCGCCGCCGTCGTGGTGACGCTGGTGTTCTGGGGAATCAGCCACTCCCGCCGGGCGTCGCGCGAGGCGGCGTTCACCCTCGCCGACGCGTCAACCGTGACCGAACTCGCCGCCGCGCTCGACAAGTACGGCGACAATCCCGGCGCGCCGGCAGCCCGTTTCCGTCTCGCCAAACTGCGGATCGACGCTAAGGAGTACGAGGCCGCGCTCGCTGAGCTGCGCACCCTGATCGCCTCCGCTCCGGCGGAGCCGCTGCTGGGCAGCGCCCGGCTCGCCGAAGCCTATCTGCTCGAGGTGATGGGCAAGACGGCGGAGGCCGCCGGACTCTTCGCCGAACTCGGCCGTTCGATGGAACTTGCGTCCAACCTGCGCGCCGAAGCCAACACCAACGCGGGCCGTCTCTATATTCAGCTCAAGAAGTTCGACGATGCCGCCGCCGCGCTCAATCGGGCGGTGAATCCGGATAAACAGAGCACCGCCGCCTGGTGCAGCATGGCGCATTCGCTGCTGCTGGCGCTGGAGAGCGGGGATTTCGGCCCCTACAAGCCGGCGGCGAAACACTGAACGATTCTCCATGGAGCTGACCCGGAAAACCGAATCGCTGCTGCGTTCGCTCCGCACCCGTCACGGCCGCCGGAAGTCCGGCTGCTGCCTCTGCGAGGGGGTGCGGGCGACGGGGGAACTCTTCCTGCGCCGCCCCGAACTGGTGCGCTTCACCGTGGCGACCGAACGCGGCGCGGCGGCGATGGGGGAGATTCCCGGGGAACTCATCTTCGTCGGCGAGGGGAAGTTCGCGGAGTTTTCGGCGACGGTCAACTCGCAGGGGGTCCTGGCGGTCGCCGCCGTCCCTCCGGAACCGGCGGCGGACCAGATGCCCCGGGATCCGTTTCTGCTCGCACTCGACCGGCTCGGCGACCCCGGCAACTTTGGCACCATCTGCCGCACGCTGCGTTCGACCGGGCTCACGGAGCTCTGGTACACCCGCGGCTCGGTCGATCCCTACAGCGACAAGGCGGTGCGTTCGGCGCTCGGCGCCCAGTTCGCGCTGTCGCTGCGCAGCTTCGAGCACCTCGCTGCGCTGCGGGATCAGGCGGCTGAATTCGGTTATTCAAAGGTCTATCTCACGGATCCCCACACCGGCGAGGACTGCTTCCGCTGTTCCGGCCTTTTCGACCGTTCGGTCGTGGTGATCGGTGCGGAGGCCGACGGCGTCTCGGCGCTCGACGGCGCGGCGCGGGTCACCATCCCGATGCCGGGCAATTACGAATCGCTCAACGCCGCGCAGGCGGCGACGGTTTTTCTGTTTGAATATGTCCGGCGCATCACCGCTCCGGCAGGAGTTCTTGGATGAATATCTGGTATCTGATCGATCTCTTCGCATTTCTCGGCGGCGCGGTCGCCACGCTGCTCGCCACGCCGCTCTTTCAGTGGATCGCGCTGAAAGCTGATTTTCTGGACCGGCCGCAGGTGAATCACAAGGGGCATGGTCGGCCGACGCCGCTGCTCGGCGGCGCCGCCATGTTCACCGGCTGGATTCTCTGTATCGACGGCGGCCTCTTTCTGGCACATTGGGGAAACATGCCGTTCTTCTCGGAGGCGATAGCCGACTATCTCGACGGGATCAGCCATGCCGCGCCCCAGCTCGGCTTCATCGTGCTCGGCGCGTTCCTTTCGATGATGCTCGGTCTGATCGACGACAGATGGGCGATGTCGGCGGCGATGAAATTCGGCGGGCAGTTCCTGGTCGCGCTTCTCGCGGCGACGCTCGGCGGCATCCGGGTCAACATCTTTCTGAACAACGCGTTCCTGACCACCGCCGTCTCGATCTTCTGGATCATGCTGCTGATGAATTCGATCAACTTCTTCGACAACATGGACGGCCTCGCCGTCGGCACCATCGCCATCGCGATGGGATTCTTCACCGTCATCGCGGCGCTGAACCAGCAGTTCTTCATCGCGGCTTTTTCGGCGCTGACCTGCGGCGTCTGCTGCGGCTTCTGGTTTTACAACTTCAACCCGGCGGTGATCTTTATGGGGGATTCCGGGAGCCATTTCCTCGGC
>CAZPWP010000338.1:0-2751 GCA_964590295.1 uncultured Victivallis sp. | reverse complement strand
CGGCGTATCGCTTCAATCGTGACGGCAGCGTATTCGGGGCGCCGGTGGTGCTCGGCCATGTGCAGCAGGGGGATATCCGGATCGACCGCGAGGTGGACCGCATCTACCACTCCACCGGCGCGGTCGAAATCCTCGACCCCGGATTCAACCGCACGATCCGGGTTGAAAAGAGCGGTTCCGCCGCGACGGTGGTCTGGAACCCGTGGATCCGCAAATCCCACGCGATGCCGGACTTCGGCGACGAGGAATACCATTCGATGATCTGCGTCGAAGCGGCCAACGCGAGCGTCGACGCCCGCACCCTCTTCCCCGGCGAAAAGCACCGGATCAGCCAGACGGTCACCGTGCTCTGAGCTGTTGTTTTCCCGCTGCGCCGCCCGAGGACAACGCTGCCGCGGACGGCGCGCTTTTTTACTGCCCTTTTGTTTTTGTTGACGCAAATATCATAAACCAAAACCCTTGCGTCGTTTATCCTTCTCCCGCCCCCGTCATGGGTTCAGAGGAAAAAAATACATCTTTTCCCTCTGAACCGGTACCGGGTTCTGATGAATCCCCTCCGCCACACGGCATCGCCGTCTCTACCGGGAGAGCTTGATCCGGGGATCGGCGGCGAGGTAGAGCATGTCGCTGAGGAAGATTCCCGAGAGCGTCAGCATTCCGGCGAAGGCGAAGAGCGCCATCTGGAGCGGATAATCCCGGCTGGAGAGCGCCAGAAGCGAGAGCGATCCCATGCCGGAGATGTTGAAGATGTATTCGACGATCACGCTTCCGGCCACCAGCGATGGGAGCAGTCCGCCGAAGAGGGTGATGAGCGTAATGAGGCCGTTGCGGAAGGCGTGGCGCCAGATCACCAGCGGTTCCGGCAGCCCTTTGGCGCGGGCGGTGCGGATGAAGTCCGAATGGATCACGTCGAGCATGCCGCTGCGGGCGTAGCGCGACAACCCGGCGAAGCCGCCGTAGGCGAGGCAGAAGACCGGCAGCGTGTAGTGGCGGATGATTTCGAACTGCAGCTGCCAGGTGTTGAGTTCGTCGAGATTGGCGGGAACCACCCCTTTGAGCGGGAAGAGCTCCCAGCGCCCCCCTTCGCAGAGCAGAGCCTGCAGCAGCAGCCCCACCCACATCACCGGCAGCGAATAGAGCACGAAGAGAAAAAAGGCCGAGAGCTGGTCGAACCAGCTGCCCGCGTAGACCGCAGCGTAGACGCCGATCGGAATCGCCAGGAGATAGGTGAGCACCACCGCCCAGAAGTTCAGCGTCAGTGTCACCGGGAGCCGTTCGAGGATCAGATCGGTGACCGGCCGCCCGGGATCGACTGAGGCGGAGACTCCGAAGTCGCCGTGCAGGACCACGTCGCGCAACCACAGGCCGAATCCGACCGGAATCGGCTTGTCGAGGTTGAGCGCTTCGCGCATCGAACGGTTCTGCCGGAAGGCGCCCTCTTCGGCGTTCACCGCGGTCATGCCGCCGTCGCCGCTGAAGAGGTCGCTCCGGGTCGGGTCCCCCGGCGCGAGCCGGAGCAGTACATAGCTCACCAGCAGGATCGTCAGCAGCGTGAAGATCGCCAGAATCAACCGCTTTACGAGGTATCCGAACATGCTACACTCCTCCCTTCTTTTCTTCGGGGAACGTTACGCGGCCGAGCAGGAATCCTCCGGCGATGAAGGGGATCGCCAGCAGGGCGATGCCGTACTCCGAACGGCCGGAGAAGGCCGCCGCCAGCGCGATCAGAATCGGTCCGAGCACGGTGGTGAATTTGCCGAAGATGTTGTAGAAGCCGAAGAACTCCGACGCCCGTTCGCGGGGAATCAGGCGGCTGAAGAGCGAACGGCTCAGCGACTGAATTCCCCCCTGCGACGTTCCGATCAGGAAGGCCACCGCGAGGAAAAGCCAAAGTTTGTGCGTGGCGCTGGTGAGCGAGGGAATCACACCGCAGAGCAGCGACGCCAGCACGTAGACCCCGATCGCCCAGTAGACCAGAGTCCGCGCCGGAATCATTCGCGACAGCCTGCCGTAGAGAATGGTGAAGGGAAAGGCGAGGAACTGCAGCGCGAGAATCGTGCAGAGCAGCCAGGTCGAGGAAATTCCGATGTCCACACTGAGCGGCGTCGCCATCATGAAGATCGTGCCGACGCCGTCGATGTAGAGGAAGTAGGCGACCAGAAAGAGCACCACGCTGCGGTAGCGCCCGATCTCCCGCGCGGTGGCGGCCAGCCGCCGGAATCCATCCAGCGGCGAAATCTTTTCTCCGCTCCGCCGTTCGCGCACGTTGCGGAAGAGCGGCAGCGCGAGAAAACACCACCAGGCCGCGGCAATGAGGAACGAGATCTTCATCCCCGCCATCGAATCGCTCCCGGCGAGGAACATGATCCCGAGGCAGCAGAAGAAGGGGATCAGTCCGCCGATGTAGCCCCAGGCGTAGGCGACGGTCGAGAGCCGGTGGAGACTGCCGCGCGGGGCGACGTCGACCAGCAGGGAATCGTAGAAGGAGTTGCCCCCCATGTAGGAGACCAGACTTACGAAGTAGAGCGTCAGCACCAGCGTCGCATCTCCCGTCCCGGCGAAGCAGAGACCGACGACAGCGAGGAGTCCGGCCGCCATGAAGCCGCCGAGACAGCGTTTGCGCCTGCCGCCGGCGTCGGCCATCGCGCCGAGCCACGGGGCGAGGAGTCCGGCGACGATTCCGGCGGCGGAGCTGATCAGCCCCCAGCTGCTGGTCGCCGTCGCCGGATCCATCCCGACGGCGGCGTAGTT
>CAZPWP010000337.1:0-2761 GCA_964590295.1 uncultured Victivallis sp. | reverse complement strand
TTTTCCCGATTCCTCCGTCACTTTGTTTGGAATGTCAAAAAAATCACGCTCAAACTGAGCGTAACTCCCCCGCAAATTCTGGTGAAGAGGCAATTATTTCATGCAGAAAGCGTCTTATATGCAAGCTAAGTTAATTGCCGATGCAATAATTCATATTGCGGAATGTTTTTAAAAAAGTCCCGATATTTTGCGATATCTGCTTGAGAAAAGGGGAAAAGGCGGATATTTTGAAAGAAACGTGAAGCAATCGGGAGATGGAACGCTGATGGTACGGGAAAAGCGATTGGAAGCGGATTTCGTGGTGGTCGGCGGCGGAATGGCGGGGCTGTGCGCCGCCGTGGCTGCGGCGCGGAACGGCGCGAAGACATTGATCATTCAGGACCGGCCAATGTTCGGCGGCAACGCGTCGAGCGAGATCCGGATGTGGATCTGCGGCGCACACGGGCCGAACCGGAAGGAGACCGGGCTGCTGGAGGAGCTTCAGCTGGACAACCTCTATTTCAATCCGGGACTGCGCTATACGATATGGGACGATGTGATGTACAACTTTGTCCGCCAGCAGCCGAACCTTTCGATGCTGCTCAACTCCTCGGTGGAGTCGGTCGAGGTTGAGGATGGGAAGATCCGTTCGATCACCGCATGGAATCTGATCGAGTACGCCCGTTACCGGGTGGAGGCAAAACTTTTCGCCGACTGTTCCGGCGACGGTATTCTGCGGCTTTCCGGTGCGAAGTACCGGGTGGGGCGTGAATCGCGCGATGAGTTCGATGAACCGCATGCGCCGGAGCACGCCGACAAAAAGACGATGGGCAATTCGATCCTGATCCAGCTGCGTCGGACGAAGAGCCACCGCCCGTTCCAGGCGCCGGAATGGGCCTGTCACTATACCGACGAGACTGCGCCGAAGCGGGATCTGATGCCGGAGGGGAACAACTTCTGGTGGATGGAGTTCGGCGGCGTGCGCGACACCATCGCCGATGCCGAGGAGATCCGCGACGAACTCTACCGGATCGCCTACGGCGTCTGGGAGTACATCAAGAACCACCCCGACGGGCGGGGGCGGGAGTGGGAGCTTGACTGGATCGGTTCTCTGCCGGGCAAGCGGGAGAGTGTCCGTTTCGTCGGCGACCACACCCTTTCGCAGAAGGAGGTGGAAGCGGGGGGCGACTTCCCCGACGCGGTCTGCTACGGCGGGTGGACGATGGCCGATCACCACCCGGAGGCGATCTACTATCCGGGGCCGCCGACGATCTACCACCCGGCGCCGTCGCCGTTCGGCATTCCCTACCGTTCGCTCTATTCGGTGAACATCGACAATCTTTTCTTCGCCGGGCGCCAGATTTCGACCACCCACATGGCGATGAGTTCGACCCGGGTGATGGCGACCACGGCGATGATGGGGCAGGCGGTGGGGACCGCCGCCGCGATCGCGCTCCGCACCGGCGAAACGCCGCGGGGGGTCTGGAAGCACCATATTGCGGAGCTGCGCCAGACATTGCTCGATCAGGATCAGTTCATTCCGAATGCGAAGCGGAAAATTCCGGAGCTGACACTCCGGGCGGAGACCAACTGCGAGATCCTGCGCGACGGCTGGGATCGCGACTGGGACGACGGCGAGCATGGCGCTTCGTTCACGCCCGGCGAGTCGGCGGTCTACCGTTTCGCCGGAGAGGAGACCGTTCACGGGGTGCGGCTGGTGTTCGACAGCGACCTCTCGGATCTCAAGCGCCAGCGCAACGTCGAAACTTCCGACGAGTGTCATGAGATGCCCGCCCTGCTGGCCCGGTCGTTCCGGCTGGAGTATCGCGACGGCGACGAGTGGAAGGAGTTCGCCGCCGTCGGCGAGAACCGCCACCGTTACGTGAAGCTCACGGCAGCTCCCTGCCGCTGCCGGGAGTTCCGCTTCGTCGCGGAAGAGGCGTGGGGCGGCGGCGCCACGAGAGTCTTCTCCTTCGACGTGTTCTGAACTCTTTTCCCCTCCCGGAGTGGCAGGAGGCGACTCTTTTTTTGAGAAAAATTAGATTAATCTAATAATTGGGCTTGACATTTGCTTTTGCGGGGATATACTATGACGTGAACCGCCTGTGGAAGGCGGTATTTGCGGCAGAAGAGCCCTGTTTCCGAGGCAGAGCGGCGCTTGACCCGGCGCCCTCTGCCGTTTTTTCGGATTGTCATGGCTCGAACACCACCAGAGGGAACGGGCCGCATCGCGGTGCGAGGTGATTCCGTCCTCCAGCTGAATCCAGCCGTCCCGTCTTTCGCCGTCGTTGTCATTGAGCAGCAGGTTGAATCGGAGTCCCGGGGGAACTGTTCCCGGGTCAGGCCGACGGAACGGAGGGGAATTGCCAGCGTGTACCTGGTGATGGTTCCGCGGCGTTCCGCGGAGACCTTCCCGGGGAGGGGCCGCCGTTCTGCGGCGAAGTCCTCCGGCGCCTTCCAGCCCCCGCTCTCTACGGAGCCGGTATCACACACACAGCGCCGCTCCCGTCACCCACAGCCTCTTCTGCGCCGGCAGGGGTGAATGCGAACGGGAGGGAATCCCCTTTCCAGATATCGCTGTCATGGAATAGCTGCGAGTGTTTGTCATCAGCGGCTTCCACGGTCAGAAACAGTTTGTCTTTCGAGGCGCTCAACCGAATTTTGGCGGAAAGATCCTGCAGACCGCGCCACAGGCGGTGGGTGTTGCCGGGATCGGCGTCGAAGAGCGATTGAACCTGCCGCGGTTGATTCAGCAGAAAGTCCCACTCCGCCGGCTGATGGC
>CAZPWP010000336.1:0-2774 GCA_964590295.1 uncultured Victivallis sp. | reverse complement strand
ATAGAATTCCATGTGCTATTATGAACCAGGGCAAATCAATGCTCATTGACAAGGCGTCCATTCCTTCACAAAATTTGGGACAATAACAGAGGATGCGAGATGCAACAGATTTCAGGGAATCGTGCCTTTCTGAATCAGGCGGAGCAGTTGAAACCTGAACTTGCGACCTGGCGGGTCCGCCCGGTCGCCGTGGTGAAATGCGTCCGCGACGACGCGGCGTGGCAGGGGTGGCGAATGCGGCCCGTCTCCCGTCCGGCGGAGTTTCTCAAGCGTCCCTTCCGGAACGGAGAGCGGTTCCTTCTGGACTTCGGCGAGGAGTTCGTCGGGCGGCTCAGTCTGCGGCTGCGCTCCTCGGAGAACTTCAACGATTCCCCCGTCCGGCTCAAGCTGATCTTCGCGGAAACCCCGGTCGAAATCGGCGAACGGAACCGACGCTGGCAGGGCACCCTCTCCCGCGCCTGGATTCAGGAGGAGATCGTCACGCTGGACGATATGCCCCGGCGGTACAAACTCCCCCGCGTCTACGCGATGCGGTATCTCCATATCGAGGTGATCGCCACCCCCGGAAAACTCTGTTTCGAAGAGATCTATTTCACGGCGCAATCCGCGGTCCGCGACCTGCTGCCGCCGCTGGAACAGTTCGACGCCGATGAAATTCAGCTCGACCGCGCCGCCCAGCGCACCCTCCGCAACTGCATGCAGGAGGTCGTGCTGGACGGGCCGAAGCGCGACCGCCGGCTCTGGCTGGGCGACCTGCGGCTCGAAGCGCAGGTCAACGCGGTGACCTTCCGCAAGTTCGACCTCTTCGAACGGTGCATCTATCTGCTGGCCGCCTTTCCTCACGCCAACGGGCAGATTCCGGCCTGCATCTTCGACAAACCGCATCCGTACGGCTGCCGCTGCGTTCTGTCGGATTACTCCTTCCTCTTCTCGGACCTTCTCCACCACCACCATCAGGAGACCGGAAACCGGAAGCTGCTGGAAACGATGTATCCCATCGCGAAAAAGCAGTTTGATCTGTTTCGCGCCGACTGCCGGAACAGCGTTTCCGGCGGCGGCATCCCCAACACCTTCATCGACTGGTGCAAATTCGACCGCACCGTTGCCGGAGCGGGAACCTATCTCTTCAGTCTGCGCAAACTCGCCGCGATTGCATCAATTCTCGGGCGGCATACCGATCGGAAGGCGTTCGAGCGGGAGATTGCGGAGCTCGTTTCCGCCCTGCGCGCCCACTCGTTCGACCGGGAGAAAAAGCTGTTCGTCAGCGGCCCGAAGCGGGAGATCTCCTGGGCGAGCCAGATCTGGATGGTTCTGGCGGAAACCGTGACGGGTGACGAAGCCAGGGAGCTTCTCGCCCGCCTGGAGGAGACCCCGGAAGCGATCTCTCCGGTCACCCCCTATCTGCATCACCATCTTCTGGCGGCCTACGATCTTGCCGGAGAACCGGAAAAGCTGCGCCGCCATCTGCGGGAGTACTGGGGCAGGATGGTGCAGGCGGGAATGACGGTCTTTCCGGAGGTGTTCGTGCCGGACCATCCGCGCCTGACCCCCTACGGCAACGATCCGCGCATCAACAGCGCCTGCCACGCCTGGAGCTGCGCCCCGGCCTGTTTCCTGCGGAAAAAGTAGTTCCGGTCAGCTTCCGGAGAACGAGCTGTTTTGCCGCAGCGACCGGCGGTACGCCTCCGGGGTCATGCCGGTCTCCCGCTTGAAGAAACGGACGAAATAGTTCTGACCGGAGAATCCGATCTGCTCGGCGATCTCCCCGCCGGACATTCCGCTGCCGAGCAGACGCCGCGCCAGCGTCACCTTGCGCATGGCGACATACTGAAACGGCGCCATGTTCAGCCGCTCGTGAAAAAGCTGAAAGAGTTTCCGTTCGCTCACCCGGCATTTGCGCGCCATCTCCCGCACGGTGAAGGATCCGGCCAGATGCTTCTCCACAAAGTAGACGCACTGTTTGAAGAGTTCGGAATCGCGGTCGTTTCCCCGCGGATCGGAGATGCGGGAACTCCTCTCCAGCACAGCGGCGCAAAGTTCCAGAATGAAGCCGGAAAGATGAACGCCGGCAAATGCGATCTCCGGCAGACGGCGAATCTCCTCATTGGTCCGTTCCACCCACTCCCGCCCCAGCTCCACCGTCAGCACCCGCTGCAGCGGGAACCCGAACAGCGTGGAAAGCGCCCCCTGCTCGCTGATGGAAAATCCGGAGTGAATGCAGTGCAATGCCGTAACCGGCTCCAGAACGCGCCAGCTGTAACAGCATCCCGCCGGCAGCAGAACGAGCGTTCCCGGACGGCACAGGCACGGTTCCGCCCCCTGCTCGCAATACTCCATCCGCCCTTCCAGGATCAAAGCGAAATAAAAACTGTGGATTCGATGAAACGTGCACTCGACAATGGAGGGATACCGGCAGAGAGACGCTGCAAGAAACGGCGGCACCAGAGCTCCGCTCAGCGTCCGGGATATGGCGAACCGCTCCACCTCGTTGTAACTGATCTTTCTCATATTCCATACCATATCTTACGATGCAGTGATCTGCAAGCCGCCGGGAAAGAAAATGCAGGATTGTACTATCAATCTGCAGTTTCGTGGAATGTTTTTCCGCAGAAATACTGTATATTGAAAGACAAGGCCGGGGATTCTCCGCCGCCTGTGCTTCTGGAAAAATCAATGGATGTCATCATCGTGAACCTCACCCCCCAAAAAAACCAGGAGGATACCATGTATCAAAATTCCATGTTCCAGGATCGTTCCGGCCGTTTTTCGGCTCC
>CAZPWP010000335.1:0-2786 GCA_964590295.1 uncultured Victivallis sp. | reverse complement strand
ACATCCACCGCGCCGGGCGCGGTTTCGGTTCGATGGCCGAGCGGGTCGATTATCTGCGCAGTTCGGTGAAGATGGTCGTCGAGAAGCCGTTCGCCGGTCATGGATGGGGCGGGTTTTTCTACCGTCACATGGAGCTGAAAACCACCGGAACCGATGAATCCGCGCACGATCCGCACAATCTGGTCATGGCGTTCGCCTCCCAGACGGGGGTGCTCGGCGGCTCGGTGGCGCTCGCCGCGGTGCTTCTGCCGCTTTTCCTGCTGGGCCGGAGGATTTTCCGGCGCGGCGGGGAGGGCGAACCTGCCGGGGCGGATGGATTTGCCCGCGCCGTTTTCTGGGGGGAGTGCGCCTTTTTCCTGCATGCGCACATGGATGTCGATTTGCAGATCCCCGCTTCGATGGCGGCGGCCGGCGCGATGCTGGCGGCCGCGTTGCCGGAACTCTCCACCCGGATGGCGGCGCGCGGCACGCGCCGCTGGGTTCTGGTGGCGGCGGGGATGCTGCTCGCCGCGGTTGCGGCGATGGGGAACCTCCACTGGCTGCGCGCGGAACTGGCTTATGACCGGCTGATCGCGCTGGCGCGTCCGCCGTCGGCGGAGGGGGGAAACCCGCCGACTTCCGAAACGGAGGTGGTCAAGGCGCTCCGGGAAACGGTGGCGCTGCGTCCCGGTTCGCCGTTCCCGTGGGAGGTGGCGGGAGATTTCTTCTGGAGCCGCCGCGACGGCGCGATGGCGGAGAAGTGCTATCGGGAAGCGGCCCGCTGTACGCCGGACCGTCCTTCGCTCTACCGCCGTTTCTTCGAACTGGAGACGGCGCGCGGCAACCGCGCCGCGGCGGAGAAGCATCTGCGCCGGATGCTGGAACTTTTCCCCTCCAATCCCAAGTACCAGGCGCTGGCCGCCGAATTCGGCCTGAAAGAGAAGAGATCGTCCTTCTGACGCCGGGAAGGACGGCGGAAATTCCCGTTTCCCGGTTTGATAATCCGGGTTTCGGGGGTATGTTATCCCGCAAACATCGAAAGGAATTCAAACCATGAAAGCTGTCGTTTCCGTCGTCGGGCGGGACTCTGTCGGAATCATCGCCAAAGTGAGCGCGGGCTGTGCCGAGTACGGGGCCAACATCCTCGACATCTCCCAGACCGTGCTCAACGGATATTTCACCATGATCATGATCGTCGACATCCGGGATTTGACCGTGCCGTTCAACGACTTCGTCGACCGCATGGCCGCGGTCGGCCGGAAAGAGGGGCTCGAAATCCACGTCATGCACGAAGATATCTTCAACTCCATGCACAGGATCTGACCATGCTCGACTCCAGGGATATCATCGAAACCATCAGCATGATCCGCGAGGAGCGGCTCGACATCCGCACGATCACGATGGGAATCTCGCTTTCCGGCTGCCGGTGCGATGATGCGGAACGTCTCGCCGACCGGATTTACGACTGCATCATGCGCCGGGCGGCGAACCTGGTCAGCACCGGCGAGGAGATCGAGAAGAGGTACGGCATTCCGATCATCAACAAGCGGGTTTCCGTGACGCCGATCGCGCTGATGGCGGGCGGGCTCAACGTGGAGGAGACGGTCCGGCTGGCGCGGGCGCTCGACCGCGCGGCGCATGAACTCGGCATCAACTTCATCGGCGGCTACAGCGCGCTGGTGCAGAAGGGGTTCACCGACGGGAGCCGGGTGCTGATCCAGTCGATTCCGGAGGCGCTCTCGGTGACGGAGCGGGTCTGTTCCTCGGTCAACGTCGCCAGCACCCGGGCGGGAATCAATATGGACGCCGTTGCCGAAATGGGGCGGATCATCCGTGCGACCGCGGAACGGACCGCCGACCGGCAGTCGATCGGCTGCGCGAAGCTGGTGGTGTTCGCCAACGTGCCGGAGGACAATCCCTTCATGGCCGGGGCATTTCATGGCGTCGGCGAGCCGGAGACGGTCATCAACGTCGGCGTCTCGGGGCCGGGGGTGGTGGCGTCGGCGATCCGCCGCCGGGGGGCGTGCGACCTTACCGAGGTGGCGGAGACGATCAAACGGACCGCGTTCAAGATCACCCGGGTGGGGCAGCTGGTGGCGCGGGAAGCGTCGGAACGGCTGGGCGTACCGTTCGGAATCGTCGACCTCTCGCTGGCGCCGACGCCCGCGGTGGGCGATTCGGTCGCCTACATTCTGGAGTCGATGGGGCTGGAGAAGTGCGGCTGTCACGGCACGACCGCGGCGCTGGCGATGCTCAACGATGCGGTGAAGAAGGGCGGTGTGATGGCGTCGTCGCACGTCGGCGGACTCTCCGGGGCGTTTATCCCGGTGTCGGAGGATGCCGGAATGATCGAGGCGGCCCGCTGCGGTGCGCTCGGCATTGAGAAGCTGGAGGCGATGACGGCGGTCTGCTCGGTGGGGCTGGATATGATTGCGATTCCGGGGGACACTCCGGCGGAAGTGATTTCCGGCATCATCGCGGATGAGGCGGCGATCGGCGTGGTGAATTCGAAGACGACGGCGGTGCGGCTGATTCCGGCCGCCGGCTGCCGGGAAGGGGACACGGTCTCCTTCGGCGGTCTGCTGGGCGAAGCGCCGGTGATCCGGGTGAACGGCCGTTCTCCGGCGGAATTCATCGCCCGCGGCGGCCGGATTCCGGCGCCGATCCAGAGTCTGAAGAACTGACAGCGGCAAATGCCCTGTTTCCTCCTGCCTTCGGGGGAGAGGCGCCCCTTCGACGGTCTTTGCCATACGTCACACCTCTTTCACGCTCGAAATTTCGGGGAGCTGATCCATTTTCAAGTTGAA
>CAZPWP010000334.1:0-2803 GCA_964590295.1 uncultured Victivallis sp. | reverse complement strand
CTTAACAGGGCGCGGGCCAAGCCGTAGAGACGTGCTTCGCGGCGCTGACCGCGCTATAGTGTATACGATCCCCTTGCGGTTTGCAAGGAAAACGGAGGAGTTTTTGAAAAAAAAGCCGAAAAACCGTTCGCGCCCCCGGAAAATGCGGAAAATCAAAAAAACAGGTTTTTTTTTCGCGGGAATGATTTTTCAGTTGAAATCCCGCTCAAACATGCTATTCTAAACGCGGGCACGGGATCGAAGTGTAATTTTCAGCAGAGGGGGGATGGGCCGATGATGGAAAGCGCAGGAGAATTTCTCGCCGACAGCCGGAATATCTATCTGTTTCTCGCGGTCTTCGGATCCGCGATCTTCGCCGTTCTCTTCACCCTGACCGCCGTCGGGCTCCACGGCGGCGAGGCGGACGCCGGCCTCGACGGCGTACCCGATGACTTTCCGCCGGAGGCGCACGACATCTCCGGCATTCAGGGGCTGAACTTCTTCTCGATCAAAAGCATCGTCGCGTTTCTGACCTTTTTCGGCTGGGGCGGCTTCTTCTTCGGCCACCTCGGCTGGGGCGGCTTCGCGATCGCGCTCGGCTGCGGGCTGCTGATGATGTTCCTCACCGCGCTGGTGATCTCGCTTTTGCTGAAACTCCAGCAGTCGGGCAACCTCCGCGGCGCGGACCTCCTCGGCAGACGGGGCACCGTCTACCTCACCGTCCCCGCCGGACGCCGGCCCGGCGGCATCGTCACCGTACTGCTGGAACACTGTACCCGGCAGGTCAGTGCCCGCGCCGACGAGGAGATCGCCACCGGCTGCGACGTCGTGATTGAGAGCGATCTCGGCGGCGGGGTGTTCCTCGTCCGCCGCGGTCGGAATTGAATTTTTTCCATCAACCATCCAACCCCAAGGAGACTTCGGAAGAATGGGAACTGTCGTACTGGCCGTACTGGCCGCATTTGTCCTCTTGATGATCTTTATCTCGCTGGTCACCTGGTACCGCAAGTGTCCTTCCGACCGGATCATGGTCATCTTCGGCAAAACCAACGGCACCAAGGCCGCGCTCTGCATCCACGGCGGCGCGAAGTTCGTCTGGCCGGTGTTTCAGGATTACGGCTACATTTCGCTGCGCCCGCTGCAGATCGCAGTCAATCTGGACAACGCGCTCTGCAAGCAGAACATCCGGATCAACGTCCCGTCGGTCTTCACCGTCGGCGTCAGCACCAGTCCGGAGATCATGGGCAATGCGGCGGAGCGTCTCTTCGGCCAGAGTCCGGAAGCGATCGCCGAACTCGCCAAGGACATCATCTTCGGTCAGCTCCGTCTGGTGATCGCGTCGATGATGATCGAGGAGATCAACGCCGACCGCGAAACCTTCCTGCGCGCCGTCGAGGCGAACGTGGCCGAAGAGCTCAAGAAGCTCGGTCTGGAACTGCTCAACGTCAACATCACCGACATCACCGACGAATCCGGCTACATCGAGGCGATCGGGCAGCGCGCCGCCGCCGGAGCGATCAACAAGGCGAAGATTGACGTGGCCGAGGAGACGCGCAAGGGAAGCATCGGCGCGGCCGAGGCGCAGAAGCTCGAGCGCATCGCCGTCTCCAAAGCGGAGGCGGAAGCGGCCGCCGGGGAAGCCGACGCCGAACGTGAGCGGCGCATCGCGGTGAAACAGGCGGAAGCCGCCGCGGCGGTCGGCGAAGCGGGGGCCGAGCGCGACCAGCGGATCGCGGTCAAGCAGGCGGACTCCGCCGCGACGCAGGGGGAAAACATTTCGGCGATTGAGATCGCCCAGTCGAATGCGGCCCGGGCGGAACAGGAGGCCGAGGCCTACCGCCGGGCGGAAGCGGCGCGTCAGATCGCCGTCGCCCAGATTGAGAAGGCGAAGTATGAAGCGGAAGCCGATGCGCAGATCTCCCGCGCCCGGTTGGAGGAGGAGCGCCAGAAGGCGGAGGTGATCGTCCCGGCGGAGATCAGCAAGGAGCAGATCAAAATCGCCGCGGACGCCGAGGCCGAGAAGACCCGGCGCGAGGCAAAGGGGGTGGCCGACGCGATCTACGCCAGGCTGGAAGCCGAAGCGCGGGGCAACTACGAAATTCTGAAGGCCAAGGGCGAAGGATACAAACAGATCATTGCCGCGTGCGACAACGACGCCGACGCGGCCTCGAAGATGCTGCTGATCGAAAAGCTGCAGGAGATCGTCGCACTGCAGGCCGAAGCGATCAAGGGGATCAGGATCGACAAGGTCACGGTCTGGGACGGCGGCGGCAGGAGCGCGGACGGCAGGACCACGACGGCGAACTTCCTCTCCGGCATGATTCAGAGTCTGCCGCCGCTGCACGATGTGGCGGGCATGGCGGGGCTGGACCTGCCGGACTATCTCGGCAAGGTGAAGAGCGACCGTCAGGACGCCGCCGCGCCGGAGCCGCCCGAAGCGTAAGGGAGCCCCCCGGCGGGAGCGGCTTCCCGCCCGGCTTTGGGTGCGCCCGGCATGTCGTACGACTGCCGGGGGGAAAGTTTCGAAGGGCAGGGCAGGGGAGGCAGTCGCAACCGGCCCATGGCGTCATCCCGCGGGGAGGAATCGGAAGAACGTGTCCACCCGCGAAGCATTGGCCCGGCGAACGGGAGCCTGCAGGAGGCATGGAACAGGGAAGAGTGAACCCCAAATCCCGGGATGGTTTCCGGCGGTGAACGTTTCATACATGCAAACTGCCGTTATGAACCGGGGCGGATCCATGCTCCTTGACAGGACAGCCGTTCCTACAAAAAATTTGATAATGTCCCAAATTTTGTGATGAGACGTGTTGTTTGACAGAGGTGC
>CAZPWP010000333.1:0-2814 GCA_964590295.1 uncultured Victivallis sp. | reverse complement strand
GTCGATTCCAAACAATGATGGGATGTGCCATTTTACTGCCTGACGAGTCCGGAGCACAAACGGAAGTTTCCGCCGATCCGGAGAATGATCTATCAAATCTTTCTTTATCTGCGCTTCCTCATGCGGCGGCAAATGGCGGCAACTTCCCAAACGTCTCCCATTTCCGTATGACGTTTCCATTTTCCGCTTTGATAAACGCGAACGGCTTGCTCCCGCCTTCCGGCAAGTGCAACGGCATCTGTTTGATGGGCTGTGCAATGACTCATAACAGGAAATCGATCCATTCCACCCAATCTATCCCGCCAGAAGGAGAAATCTATATCTTTTGTGATATTTTCCTGTTTTTTGTGATAAAATCCATAGAAAAGGCACCGCATCTCCTGTATAGTTGAGAAAAAGACAGCAGCAGGAGCAGTTCATCCCGCGTGCATAACAGCCGAACCCCGAGAGGCACACCATCATGAATTCCTTTCACTACCGCAAAACCTATCAGCCAGTCCGCCGGATCGTCTGGAGCTCCAACTGCGATGGAAGCCGCCTGATCGGCAACGAACTCTGCCAGTCCTCCTTTCACCGGGGAAACGACCTTCAGCTTCCCGCCGGAAGCGCCCTGCTGCTCGACTTCGGCTGTGAACTCGCCGGCGGAGCGGCGATCGTCACCCGCAACGCCGGGCGCTGCCGCCTGCGGTTCGGAGAATCCGCCTCCGAAGCGATGGGCAAGCCGGACCAGACCCACGCCATCCACGACACCGAACTCCAGCTTCCCGCCCTCGGTACCTTCGAATACGGGACGACCGGATTCCGCTTCCTCCGCATCGATGCGCTCGAACCGCTCACGCTGCAGAACATCCTCGCCGTTTCGGTCGAGTGTCCCGCAGATGAATGCGGCTCCTTCGAATGCAGTGATCCGCGGCTCAACCAGATCTGGGAGACCGCCCGGCGCACCGTGCGCCTCTGCATGGGCAACTATCTTTTCGACGGCGTCAAGCGGGACCGGCTGGTCTGGATGGGTGACCTCTATCCCGAAGTCAAAAGTGTGCTCGCCGCCTACGGCTGCCATGAGATTCTGCCCCGCAGTCTCGATTTCGTCCGCGACGACTCCTCCCTGCCCGCGACGATGAACAACATCACCAGCTACTCGCTCTGGTGGATCATCTGTCAGAGTGAATATTTCCGCGCTTCCGGCGACCTCAACTACCTGAAGGAGCAGCAGGAGTACCTCCGCGGCCTCACAAAGCAGTTCGCCTCGTACATCGACGCAGCCGGTTCAGAACAGTTGCCGGATCGGCGCTTCCTCGACTGGCCGAGCAACGACGACGCCGTGGCGATGCACGCCGGACTGCAGGGACTCACCGCCTTCGCCTTCCGCCGCGGCGCGGAACTCGCGACCGCCCTCGACGACGCGGAATTGAAGACCTTCTGCCGCAGCACCGCCGACCGGCTCGCCGCCCACCGCCCGCCGTGCGAGGCGAACAAGACCGCCGCCGCGCTCCAGATCCTCGGCGGCATCGCCGATCGGAGCGATCCCCTTCTCGCCTCCCCCGGAAAGAACATCAGCACCTTCGGCGGCGCCTTCGTGCTCGACGCGATGGCGGAACTCGGCCGGATCAACGAGGGACTCCAGCTGATCCGCGCCTATTGGGGCGCGATGATCGACCGCGGCGCCACCACCTTCTGGGAGGATTTCAACCTCGACTGGCTGGAGAACTCCGGGCGGATCGACGAGCTCACTCCGCCCGGCGTGCGCGACCTCCACGCCGACTTCGGCAACTACTGCTACAAGGGGCTGCGCCACAGTCTCTGCCACGGCTGGGCCTCGGCTCCCTGCTTCTGGCTGAGCAACGTCCTCTCCGGAGTCCGTTTCGCCGTGCCCGGCGGCAGCGAAGTGACTGTCTCGCCCCGGCTCGCCGGCCTCGACTGGCTGCGCGTCAGCGTGCCGACGCCCCGCGGCCCGGTCATGGTCGAACAGCACGCGGGCAAGGCACCGGAAATCGACCTGCCGCACGGCGTCCGGCTCCGCCAGGAAAACTCCCGTGCCTGACGCCGCCGCAGATACAAAAACAGTTGCATTTCCTGCCCCGTTGATGTATATTAATCCGTTTACCATTAGGGAAACCATTTCAATCATCGGGGTAAGGAATCATGCTGCTGTTTCTTCTGGGGTTGGCGATCCTGATCATAGGGTATTGCACGTACGGGAAATTCATCGAAAACATTCTGGAGCCGGACGATCGCCCCACTCCGGCCAAAACCCGCGCCGACGGCGTCGACTATGTCGAGCTGCCGCACTGGAAAAACATGCTCATCCAGCTGCTCAACATCGCCGGCGTCGGCCCGGTGATCGGCGTCATCCTCGGCATCAAGTTCGGCGTGATCGTCTTCGTCATCATTCCGATCGGCAACATCATCGGCGGCGCGGTTCACGACTTCACCTCCGGCATGATGTCGCTGCGCCACGACGGCGCCAATCTGCCCGCCCTCATCCGGATGACCACCGGAAAAACCTTCTACTTCATCTTCTCGCTCTTCATGATTTTCCTGCTGCTGCTGGTGGTCGCGGTGTTCATCAACATCCCGGCGCGGCTGATCGACGGCTTCTGGCCATCGGACGCGCTCTTCTGGACCGCCGTGCTCTGCATCTTCCTCTACTACATCGCTGCGACCCTCTTCCCGGTGGACAAGATCATCGGCCTGGTCTATCCGCTTTTCGGCGCAATGCTGATCCTCGGCACCCTGGCGATCTTCGGCGTGCTGATGTACGAGGCGATCGGCAACCCCGCCCTGCTGGAGGAGAGCGCCGCCTTCAAGGCCGCG
>CAZPWP010000332.1:0-2816 GCA_964590295.1 uncultured Victivallis sp. | reverse complement strand
CCGCCATGGTACCGTCTTCGCCCACCGAAGAGGTCTGGAGGGCGTCCGGCCCTCCGGCTCCCGCATCTCCTGTTTCGCTTCGGCAGTCTGCCCGTCTCCCCCTCGCCATGGGACTCGCCGGGCGCTTACGAAGAACCCGAAAAACGTCGGAATCCGGCGCGGCGGCGAGGCGAACGGTCTCCACGGAGACGGCCATGTCGACGGCGTGCGCTGCGGCGAAGTCGCCGGGGAGGGCGCGGTTCCACGGCGCGATCCGGGGAGAAGGGGAGCGCGGCAGATCGGGTTTTTCCGGCGATTTTCACTCATCTGCGGCGATTTGCAAATTTACAAATCGCAAATCCATGCTATATTATCTTTTTTAAATATTGTTTACGCATGGATTCAAGACAATCACAGGAAAAATGACCGTGAAAGAGATCAAAGTCGGAATCATCGGATTCGGAACCGTCGGCGCCGGCGTCGCCGCCAATCTCCTCGCCAACAGCGATGTGATCGCCGGCCGCGCCGGTGTGAAACTCGTCCTCGCCAAAGTCGCCGACCTCGATATCACCACCGACCGCGGCGTGCGGATTCCGGAGGGGAGGCTCACCACCGACGCCGCCGAGGCGATCCGCGAAGCCGATATCGTCGTCGAACTGGTCGGCGGCACCACCGTCGCGAAAAAGTTCATCCTCGACGCCATCCGGGCGGGCAAGCCGGTGGTCACCGCCAACAAGGCGCTGCTCGCGCTCCACGGCGAGGAGATCTTCGCCGCCGCCGAAGCCGCCGGCGTCGACGTCTACTACGAGGCGAGTGTCGCGGGCGGCATCCCGATCATCAAAGCGCTGCGCGAAGGGCTGGTCTCAAACCGGATCCGCCGGATCTACGGCATCATGAACGGCACCTGCAACTACATCCTCACCCGGATGGAGAACGAGGGCGCCGACTTCAACACCGTCCTCGCCGATGCGCAGAAGCTCGGTTACGCCGAGGCGAATCCCTCGCTCGACATCGACGGATTCGACACCGCCCACAAGACGGCGATTCTCGCCGCGCTCGCCTTCGGGGAGTGGTTCGGGCTCGATCCGGTCCACGTCGAGGGAATCCGCGACCTGGAACTCGCCGACCTGCGCTACGCCGAGGAACTCGGCTACCGGATCAAACTGCTGGCGGTTGTCAAGGAGACCGGCGGCGACGTGCAGATGAGCGTCCGGCCGACGCTGATTCCCCGGAATACATTGCTCGCCAACATCTCCGACGTCTTCAACGGCGTGCTGGTCGAGGGCGACGCCGTCGGGCAGACCCTCTTCTACGGCCGCGGCGCCGGGCGGAACGCCACCGCCAGCGCGGTGGTCGCCGACCTCACCGATGTGGCGATCAACCTCGCGGTCGGTTCGGTTCGCAGGACACCGGCCTTCCGGCCAGGGAAACTCTTCCGGCGGGTGCTGGCGATGGAGGAGAGTTCGAGCCGTTTCTACCTCCGGCTTCAGGTGCGGGACTGCCCCGGCGTGATCGCGTCGATCGCGCAGATCCTCGCCGACAAGTCGATCAGCATCTCCAGCCTGATTCAGCATGAGCGCCGCGAGGCGGACGGCACGGTGGCGCTGGTGATCCTGACCCACGCCGCGCCGGAGAAGAGCCTCCGCGCCGCGCTGGCGGAGCTCGCGACGCTTTCGATCAACCAGTCGCCGGTCAAACTCATGCGCATCGAAGACATCTAGACGGAGGAACGCATTCCATCATGGGAATTCATACTGTGGAAAAGATCGGCGGGACCAGCATGACCCGCTTCGGCGAGCTGATGGAGAACATCCTCATCGGCAACCGCCGCGGCGCGGAACTCTACAACCGCATCTTCGTCGTCTCCGCCTACGGCGGGGTCACCAATCTCCTGCTCGAGAACAAGAAGACCGCCGAGCCGGGCATCTTCGCGGCGTTCGCCGCCGGCGACCGGTCGTGGGAGGAGAAGCTCGAGGCGACCCGCGCGGAACTGATCCGGCTCAACCGCACCTTCGAGCCTCTCGGGCTCCGGCAGGACGCGGCGGACGATTTCGTCGACGAGCGGATGGACGGGGTGAAGAGCTGCCTGCGCAACTTGATGCAGCTCCGCAGTTTCGGCCATTTCCACCGCGAGGACTGCCTTCCGGCGGCGCGCGAACTGCTCAGCTCGGTCGGCGAGGCGCACAGCGCCTTCAACTCGACGCTGATCCTGCGCGAACACGGCGTCAACGCCGTCTTCGTCGACCTCTCCGGCTGGAAGGATCAGGAGACCGGCACGATGGAGGAGACGATCCTGCACCACATTCAGGGGCTGGATTTCTCGCAGTGCATGCCGATCGTCACCGGTTACGCCAAGTGCGCCGAGGGCGTGATGGCGAAGTTCGACCGCGGCTACAGCGAGATCACCTTCAGCAAGCTTGCGGTGGTGACGCAGGCGCGGGAAGGGGTGATCCACAAGGAGTTCCACCTCTCCACCGGCGACCCGAAACTGATCGGCAACGACAAGGTCCGCACCATCGGCCACACCAATTTCGACATCGCCGACCAGCTGGCGGACATGGCGATGGAGGCGATTCACCCGAAGGCCTCGAAGGCGATGGAGCTGAACAACATTCCGATCCGGGTGGCCAACGCGTTCGACCCGGACAATCCGGGCACGCTGATCAGCCGGAACTACGTTTCGCCGCATCCGCGCGTGGATATGATCTGCGGGCGGCGCGATCTCTTCGCGATCGAGGTGTTCGATCCGGAGATGGTCGGCGAGAGCGGCTACGACTTCCGGGTGCTGCAGAGTTTCGCGAAGCACCGGGTCAGCTACATCGCCAAGAACACCAACG
>CAZPWP010000331.1:0-2860 GCA_964590295.1 uncultured Victivallis sp. | reverse complement strand
TCAATGCTCATTGACAAGACATCCATTCTTTCACAAAATTTGGGACATTATCAAAAGGTTTGGAAAAGGAAGGGCGCGAGAAGAAAAGAACCTTTCCTCAAAAGTTTTTTCCTTCTCGCATTCCGACTTTTGCACAGTTGACTGATGAAATTCAAAATCACTGAAACGGAGAAACGGGCGCTCTGCCGGCAGATGCCGGAATTCCGGGAGTTCGTCCGGCGGATCACACTGCCGGAACTCGAATGCGACGGCGATCTTTTCGGCGGACTGGTCCGGAGCATCGTTTCGCAGCAGCTCGCCATCCGCGCGGCGGAAGCCATTCTGGGGCGGCTGGAGATGCTGGTCGGAGAACTCTCCGCCGAACGGATCCTCGCGGCGGATCCGGCGGCTCTGCGCGCCTGCGGCCTCTCCTCCCGCAAGGAGGAGTATCTGCGCGGCGTCGCCGTGGCGGCGATTTCCGGCGCCGTCGATTTCGCTTCGCTGGCCGCACTCGATGACGCGGCGGTCATCCGGGAGCTCACTCAACTCAAGGGCGTCGGCGTCTGGACCGCGGAGATGCTGCTGATCTTCTCCCTCGGCCGACCGGATGTCTTGAGTTTCGGCGACCTGGGAATCCGCCGGGGAATCATGCTGCTCTCCCGGCGCGATTCGCTCTCGAAGGAGGAGTTCGAAACCTTCCGCCGCCGCTGTTCCCCTTACGGCACGCTCGCTTCGCTCTACCTCTGGAGAATTCGCCCCGGCGGCATCGCCGGAAGCTGATTCCACCTCCCCCTCCTCACTGGTTGAGTTCGCGGAAGGTCAGCGGGGTGAAGCTCTTCCGCACCTTCTCCCGTTCGGCGGGATCTACCGTCAGGTACTTCCAGCGCGAGAAGGCGAAGTCGTGCGGGTGGTAGTTCTGCAGCCAGCTGTGATGCAACAGGTAGGAGATCGGGAACCCCTCGAAGATCCACGGACACTGTTTCGCGAGGTACTCCGCCATCTCCCGGTAGCGGCGGGTTCGATCCGGCGAGTCCGGCATCGGCAGAATCGCTTCGAACATCCGGTCATAGACCGGGTCACTGAAGCCGGTCCGGTTGCAGCCGCCGATGTTCCTGCTGTAGAAGAGCTGAAGGAAGTTCTCCGCATCCGGGTAATCCCCCACCCACGAGAGGCGGAAGAGCTGGAGTTTCCCCTGCCGAAGCTTCTCGTAAAACCGCGGATTGTTGTTGAGTACCGGTTCGATTTCCACCCCGATGCGGCCGAAATCGGCGGCGGTCAGCTCGCCGATCTGGCGGTAGGCGGAGCTGTTGCCGGTCTGGTCGAAGGTGAAGCGGAGCCGTTCGCCGGTCGCCGGATCAATTCCGCCGGGACAGCCCGCCTCGGCCAGCAGCGCCTTCGCCTGTTCCGGATCGTCCGCCGCGTTCGGATTGCGGAACTCCGAATCGAACCCCGCCACTCCCGGCGGGATCGGCCCCTGCGCCGGAATCAGCTGGAAGTTGGTGTGCTCCACCCGGCGCTGCACGTCGTAGGCGAGGCTCAGCGCACGGCGGAGGGCCAGGTTGCCGCCGAGGCGCGGGTCGGCGAAGTTGAAGCCGACGTAGCGTACTTCGAACTCCGGTGTCCGCAGCAGCCGGATGCCGCGCGCCTTCAGTGCGGGGGCGAGCTCCTTCCCGCCTCCGGCGATCAAATCCAGGTTGTCTTTATCCAGCGCGTTGAGGTCGAGCTTCCCCTGCAGAAACAACAGCCACGAGGACATCGGCTGTTTGACCAGGTAGAGGATCACCCGGTCGGCGAGCGGCAGAGGGCGGCTCCGGTCGGCAGGCGTCTCCGCCTGCGGGAAGTATTCGACCCGGTAGTCGGGATTGCGGTCGAGCTGCAGCTTGTAGTCGTTGATCCATTCGGTCAGCCGAAAGGGGCCGGAACCCACCGGATGACGGGCGATCTCCTCGCCGTAACGCTCGACGGCCCGGCGGCAGACCACCGCCGCATTCGGCATCGCAAGCATGTAGAGAAAACGCGGATCCGGCCGGGTGAGGAGAAGTTCAAAGTGAAGATCGTCGATGCGGCGGAACCCTTCGATTCCAGCATCGTAGAGGGAGAAATCGCCGCTCGACGCCTTCGCGGTCGCTTCGTGAAACGCGTCCAGCCCTCTGATCTTGCCGCGGAAGAGCCAGTAGACCGGGCTGTGATTGCGGGCGTCGGCAATCCGCAGAATCGAATAGAGCACGTCGTCCGAAGTGATCCGGCGCGCGCTTTCCGGCACTCCGGCGAAGACCGGGTCGTCGGCGAAGCGGAGGTCGTCCCGCAAGCGGAAACGGTAGCGGTCGTGCGTCGCATTCCCCTGCGGCATCTCCGCCAGCATCGAGGGAATCAGCCGGTAGGGGCGCGCGAGGTAGTCGTACTGCAGCAGCGTGTCGTAGATCGCTCCGGTCAGGTTGCGGCTGGAGAGATCGTCCGCCTGCGCCGGATCGAGCGTCTTGACCCGGCTGCCGCCGGAGGTGTGCAATATCCGCAGCGGCTCCCCCGCCGTCGCGGCCGTGACCGCGAAGGCGAGAAGGAGCGGTGGCCGCCCCGTTGTGCCATTTTATTTCGCCAGAGAGCGGAACCGTTCGATCTCGCCGTTGTAGAGGGCGTGCATCGCCGGATTCGGCTGGTAGGTCTTGACTTCGAAGGAGTCCTTGACCACCTGCCGCGCGGCGGCGAGGCCGGCGAGGTCTCCGCGGGTGATCGCTTGGGCGAGCAGATTGCCGATGGCGGTCGCCTCGACCGGACCGGCGACGACCGGAATGTTCAGGGCGTCGCTGGCGAGTTGCATCAGCAGCCTGTCCTTGGTGCCGCCGCCGACCATGTTGAGGCAGGCGTACTTGACGCCGAGCAATTC
>CAZPWP010000330.1:0-2892 GCA_964590295.1 uncultured Victivallis sp. | reverse complement strand
GGCCCGGAACCGCGGCGCGATCAATTCCCATCCGGGCGAGGCGGTCTGTCTGCGTAATCCGGCGTTCGCGGACTGCCGATGATCTACCGGCACTGCATCTTCATTCCGGCGCAGAAAACCGGTGAGCACCCGCCTCCTGCCGGGCATGCCGCCGCTTCAGCGGACCAGCCGGGAGATCGCCTTGAAGGCCGGATTCGACGCGTCGCGCAGCAGCTGGAAGAGAATCGCTTCCGTGGAGAGCACGCAGACGCCGGCCTGCCGGACGGCGGCAAGGGCGGCGGCACGGTCCGAGCCTTTCCGGCTGGTGACCGCATCCTCGGCGAGGATCACCTGATAACCCGCGTTGAGGGCGTCGAAAGCGCTCTGAAGCACACAGACGTGGGTTTCGATTCCGGCGAGGATGATGGTCTTGCGGTATTTGGACTCGAGCGCGGTGCGGAAGGCGGGCTCCCCGAAGATCGAAAACGCCGTCTTGGAGAGGATCGGCGCCGTCATCGGCAGCTGTTCGGCGATCTCCGGAATGGTGGCGCCCAGGCCGCGGGGATACTGTTCGGTCGCGATGACGTCGAGCTGCAGTGCGGCGGCGCCGTCGAGCAGCAGGCGCGCCCGCGAGAGGGTCGGTTCGAAGTTGTCCATGACCCGGACCAGTTTCTCCTGAAAATCGATCAGGACGAGGACACTGCTTTCGACATTCGGAATTTCCATGGAGGGTTCTCCTCTTGTTAGGATGAAACGGTTTTACCGGCGAAAACGGAAACTGCCGCCGTGGCGGTCAGGAACGGCGCGATGACCCGGTTCACCTCGTCGCGGGTGAGGGCGCGCAGTTCCGCTTCATGACGCCACACGCTCTCCGGCTCCTGGGAGTAGTGCATGGCGAGCAGCACGGCGGAGAGGGCGGACCCGACCGATTCCACCGTCTGGGCCGCGGCGAAGGCGGCGCCTTCGCGCGCCGCGTCGAACTCCGCCGCCGGAATGCCCTCTCCGGCGAGCCGGGCGATCTCTTCGGCGATCAGCTGTTCCGCGCGGATCGCCTCCTCCGGTGCGGTCACCGCGTGGAAGAGCAGCCAGCCGGGATGGAATCCCCCCGCGAGCCGCATTCCGGTGGTGTAGGCGAGGGCGTTTTCTTCGCGGATCAGTTTGAACAAGCGCGAGGAGAGGCCGTTCTCGGCATGATGGAAGATCTTGAAGCAGTCGTAGATCCCGTCAACGAGGGCCGGACCGGGAATCGCGCGGACCAGCGCGGTCTGATTGCGGTCGAGCGGAATGGTCCGCACGACGGATTCCTGCGGAAACTCCGGCGGTTCCGGCAGCGGCTGTTTTCCCGGCAGCCAGTCGATCGTGTCGAGCACCATTTCGCCCCACTCCCGCGCCTCGGTTTCGGAGCAGTCGCCGCCGAAGCCGCAGATCACCTGTCCGGGGCGCCACAGGGAACGGTGGAATTGCACGACGTCGTCGCGGGTGAGGCGCCGGAGCTGTTCCGGGGTGCCGTTCGTTCCCCAGCCGTACGGGTGGGAGCCGAACAGCAGCCGGCGGGCGAGGTCCTGCGCCGCGGCCCGGGGCGCCTGGGCGCGGCTGCGCATCAGTTCGAGGCGGTTGCCGCGTTCGCGTTCGAACTCCGGTTCCCCGAAGGCGGGTTCGCTGAGGAACTCGCGCACCAGGCGCAGCGCCGCCGGAAACTGCCGTCGCGGGACGTTCAGTTCGAGGAGGAAGGAGTTCAGGCCGGCGTTGATGTTGAGCGTGGCGCCGTAACTGTCCAGTTGATTGAGCAGATCATTTTCGCTTCTCCGGCGGGTGCCGGCGGTCAGCAGGTCGGCGGCCAGCGCCGAAATCCCGCCGGTCGCCGCCGATTCGAAGATGGCGCCGCCGGGGAGAGAGAGCGCGAAATCGACCAGCGGCAGCTCCCGGTCGGCGATCGTCACCAGACGGACGCCGTTCGGAAGCTCGTCGGAAACCGGGGTGAGCCGGCGCTCTTTCCCCCTGGTCGGGCGGCGTTTCCCGGTCTCGGCGGGGAGCTGGCGGACAAAGGAGAGGTGTTCCGGCGTGAGGTAGTCCGCCGCCGCCTGCCGGATCTCGTCGAGGGTGAGCGCCTCGAGGCCGGCGAGGTAGCTGTCGCTGAGGTCGGGGGAGTCGCAGGCGATCACGCTGCCGCCGATGTTGGCGGCGATTTCCTGGAGGGAACGCAGCTGGCGGAGATGTTCGGCGAGCTGCTGGCGTTTTTCGCGTTTCGCTTCGGCGGCGGAGATGTCGCCGTTGCGGATGAGCTCAAGTTCGCGACGGAGCGCGCTTTCGAGCCGGGAGAGCTTGCCCGGCGATGCGGCGGCGGTGATGCCGAAGAGCCCTCCGAAGGGTTGCGAATAACAGGAGGCGCGCAGGTCGATGGCGAGCTTCTTTTCCCGTTCAAGGACGCGTACCAGCCGGGAGCTCTCCCCCATCCCGAGGATTCCTGCGAGGACGTCGAGCGCGGGGATGGCCGGATGGGGGATCGCCGGAATGCGGATTCCCGCCGCGAGACGGGAGAGCGGATCGGCGAAGTGGAATTCCACCCGTCGTTCGACGCACTGATCCGGTTCGGCGGGCAGCGCCGGTTCCCCGGGGAAGGCGTCCGGCCAGTCGCCGAGCCGTTCGCCGATCGCCTCGAAGACCCGTTCCGGATCGGCGTTGCCGACGACCACCCAGAAGATGCGCCCGGGGGTGTAGCGATGGCGCCAGTATTCCGCTACCCGGTCGCGGGTGACTTCGGCGATGAGGTGGCGGAAGCCGATGATCGGATAACGGGCCGGATGAAGTTTGAACACCTCCGCGTTGAACGTTTCGAAGAGTTTTCGATCCGGGTTGTCGGCGCCGAGCTCCTGTTCACGCAGAATGACATCCCGTTCGGAGGCGAACCGCTCG
>CAZPWP010000329.1:0-2899 GCA_964590295.1 uncultured Victivallis sp. | reverse complement strand
CCCGCCATCAGCTGCCCCCAGTGCTCGGTGTACTCGCCCTCCCGGTGGAGCCGCGCCACCGCGATCGTCTGCGGATTGGTGTCGCGCAGATAGAGCAGGGGAGAGACGAAATTGTTCCACTGACCGATGATCGAGAGAATTCCCAGCGTGCCGAGAATCGGCATCGACATCGGCACCACCACGTGCCAGATCTGGTAGAAGGTGTTGCCGCCGTCAATTTCGATCGCGTCGAAGAGATCCTGCGGAATATCCTCGATGAAGTTGCGCAGCACGAAGATGTTGAACGCCTGCCCCCCGGCGATGCCCGGCAGAATCAGCGCGAAGTGGGTGTTGTACAGCCCGAGCGAAGTGATCAGCTTGAACATCGGCACCATGTTCGCCACCGCGGGATACATCATCAGAATGACGAAGATGCCGAAGAGAAACTTCGACCCCGGCATCCGATAGCGGGCGAAGAAGAAGGCGCCGACCACCGCGCAGACCAGGGTCAGCACCGTCGTGGACATCGCGACGAAGGCGGTATTGAAGATCTTCCCGCCGATCTGCTCCCAGCCGTAGACGTAGTTCTCCCAGTGGAACGGCGTTTCCGGGAACCACGGATTGCGGGCGAACTGCTGATTGTCCTTCAGCGAAATATTCAGCATGAGATAGAGGGGGACAAAGGCGAAAAACAGAATGACGAGAATGAAGACGTGCTTCCAGAATTCCACAAATTTAGATCGAACTACGCGAGCCATTGCCCAAACACTCCTATTTGTTTACCCGGACGAATTTGTTGTTGATCAGCGTCAACACCAGCGTCACCAGGAAGATCACGAACCCGATCGCGCAACCGTAGCCGAAGAGGCCGCGCGAGAACGCTTCCCGGAAGATCATCAATCCGGGCACCGTCGCGATGCCGTCGGGACCGCCGTCGACACCGAGGAAGAGGTAGATGTTCTCCCAGCTCTGAATCGTGCCGATGATCATCAGAATCAGATTGATGCGCACCTGCGTCATGATCAGCGGCAGTTCGATCCGCCAGAAAACGGTCAGCGGCCCGGCGCCGTCGATGTCCGCCGCTTCATAAATATCCTCGCTGATCCCCTGCAGTCCGGCCAGGTAGATCAGCACGCCGAACGCGCCGACCCAGGGAAACCCCATGAATACCAGCGACGGGATCACCAGAGAGGGATCGGAAAGCCACTGCACGGTCTCGGTCGGGGCGATGAATCCCATCAGCCGCAGCAACCCGTTCAGGATGCCGCTGTTCGGTTCATAGAAGTACTTCCAGATCAGAATGCCGACCATCGCGGGAATGATCATCGGAATCACGAAGAGAATCCGATAGAGATACCCCATTCGATCGCTGATGACGTGATGCAGGACCACCGCCACCAGAATCGGCAGAATCATCTTGACGATGTTCGCCGCCACGAAGATCCCCACCACGTAGAAACTTCGCAGAAGTTCCCGGTCGGCGATCACCCGCCGGAGGTAATCCAGCCCGATGAACTCCTCGACCGTATCGCCGTCCCAGCGGTAGAACATGTGATAGATGCCGCTGAAAATCACCTGGTAGTTGAACAGCAGCACCATGCCGAGCGGCACGGCGATCAGAAGATAGACCGGCCAGTAATAGCGCAGTTTTTTTACCGATACTTCAATTGCCATTTTCGTTATATTCCTTCAATCGACCCAGTTCATGCACCAGCATCTCGTTGTTCTTGTTGGCCCGGTAGCGGCTGACGATACCTTCCAGGTTGATCGCTCCACGCATCCGGCTCAGTTTGACGTCCGCCGGCGTAACTGCGCCGTCCCATTCGGAGATGGTCAAGGCGGAACGGGTTCCATCCATACTCCAGAGCGTCCGCATCACGCCGAGACTGTTTTCATTGATCTCGTCGATGACGAACTTCCGGACCGACAGGAAGTCGTTCCAGAACGCCTCCTTCGGGTTCGCCGGATTGGAGATGATGATGTGCTCCAGGCGCTGAAGCGTTTTACGGTTGCCGTAAGCGCCGGTGTTGAACGGCGGAGAGACCGCGGTGTTCGGCGTGTTGACGATCGGTTCAAGCGCCTCCATCAGTCCGGTATATTTCACCTTCTTGAGCGACGAGAGCCATTTGCAGTGCTCCACCATCGTCAGCTGATTGATCTTGTAGCTGGTGATGAACTGCAGGAAGTCGAGCGCCAGATCGAAGTTCTTCGTCTTCTTCGGAATGCCGAATTTGCCGCCGATGCCGGTGCCCAGCTCCGTGATCCGCCCGTAGGAGTATTTGCCCAGCGGGTGGTCCCTGGCCAGCAGCGGAATGTTGATGATCTTCACCGGGAACGGGGAGTTGTTGACCATGCTGAACGCATTCCAGCTGCCGTCGAGGAAGTAGCCGACGTTGCCGGAGAAGAAAAGGTACTTCGTCTGCTCCAGGTCGATCGCCGGGAAGCCGTCCGCAAAGTACTGACCGATTTCGGTGATCAGCTCGACCGGACGGAGCAGCACATCCTTGTCCAGTTCGCCGTCGTTGATCTGGCGGAAGAGCGTCCCCTGCGTGGCGCCATAGCCGAAGTCGTCTCCGGTGTCGGAAAGTCCGCTGCACAGCTGCGACGTGTAGTTGCTGAAAAGCTGCCCGAGCGTCCCCTTGTCGAAGCCGCGCACGCCGATCGGAATGATCGGGCGGTTGTGACGCAGTCCGTACTCCCGGATCTTCTCGCAGGTATCCAGCCACTCGGCGACGGTTTCCGGGAGTTTATCCGAGCCGACCGCCTTCCTGTAGAGATCCACATTGACGTAGACGCGGACGGTGGATGCGAAGAGACAGACGCCGAAGTATTCACTGTAGGAGAGGTCGAGTGCGGTGCGCATGTCGTCGGAGAAGCTCTCTCGCCAGCTGTAGTTCTCCAGCGGCGTTCCCTTGTTCCA
>CAZPWP010000328.1:0-2899 GCA_964590295.1 uncultured Victivallis sp. | reverse complement strand
TCGTCGGGCCAATGCTTTGCTGTGGACTTCCTTCTGATTCCACCTCGCGGATGACACCAAAGTCCTGTTGCTGCAGCCTTCCCCCTGTCGGGCGGCTTCGGGAGTTTCCCCCGGTCGTCGTACGCCATGCCGAGCGCACCCAAAAAAAGATCCGCTGCCGCGTCGGCCGGGAAATCAATCCGGCCGACGAAGCCGGAATTTACCTGCCGCAAATTCCCTTCAGCAGCAGATTGGTCACTTCACGCGCAAATGCGGCCGGATCCGGCAGAGGACTGCCCTCCGTCAGCAGCGCCTGATCGAAGAGGACCTTCGCGTACACCTCCAGCTCCGGAGCCTTGTCAATCTCTTTACTCAGCTCGAACATCGCTTCGATCAACGGATGTTTCGGATTGAGTTCGAGAATCCGCTTGCTCTCCGGAATCTCCTGGTGCATCGCCTTGAACAGCCGCTCCAGATGCGGACTCAACGCATTGCCTTCGGTAATCAGACAGCACGGACTGTCGGTCAGGCGCGCCGAGAAACGCACCTCGCCGACCTTGTCGCCAAGCGTCTTCTTCAGAAATTCCACCAGGCCGGCGAATTTCTCCTGCGCCGCTTTCAGCACATCCGCAACCCCTTCCACCTCGAAATCGCCCTTCGCGATCGATTTGAAGTTCTTCTTGCGGTACTGGAACATCTGCTGCATGATCCAGTCGTCAATCGGATCGGTCATGAACAGCACATCGTAACCCTTCGACCGGAAATACTCCAGCGCCGGCGACGAGGCGACTGATTCGCGCTTTTCCCCAGTGATGTAGTAGATCTCCTTCTGCGACTCCGGCATGGCCGCAACATACTCGCCAAGCGTAATCATCTTGCCCGGCTCAGCATTCATCGACTCGTACATCACCAGATCCTTGAGCTTCTCGGCGTTGGAGAAATCGGTGTGCAGCCCCTCTTTGAAGATCCGGCCGAACTCCCGGAAGAAGTTCGCATACGCCTCGCGGTCGTTCTCCAGCAGCTTCTTGAGTTCGCTCAGCACCTTCGCGGTCACCGCCTTCTCAATCCGCGACAGCTGCGGATTCTCCTGGAGGATTTCGCGCGAGACGTTGAGCGGCAGATCGTTGGAATCCACCACGCCGCAGATGAAGCGCAGATAGTCCGGAATCAGCTCCTTGCACTCGTCCGTGATGAACACCCGGCGGACATAGAGCTGAAGCCCCCGCTTCTGGAGATCAGGCATCAGCAGATTGAACGGCGCCTGCTTCGGCAGAAACAGCAGCGCCTTGAACTCGCTCGTCCCCTCGGCGGAGAGGTGGATCGCCTTCAGATATTCGGTTCCGTTGAAGTTGGAAAGGTGCGAATAGAAGCTCTTGTACCCCTCCTCAGTGACCTCCGACGGTTTCCGCAGCCAGATCGCCTTCTGTGAGTTGAGCACCCGGTCTGTGACCGTTTCGGTCTTGTCCTCATTGACCTTGACCTCCGGCATGACGATCGGATACTCGATGAAGTCGGAATATTTATGGATGATTCCGTTCAGCTTCCAACTCTCCAGATACTGTTCGGCATCCTCCTTGAGGTGAAGGATGATCTCGGTGCCCGGCTCGCTCTTTTCCGCCGTGTCGAGTTCATATTCCCCCTCGCCCCGGCTGCTCCAGCGCACCGCGGGCGCATCCGAACCGGCCTTCTTCGTCAGAATCACCACCTCGCGCGCCACCATGAACGCGGAATAGAAGCCGACACCGAACTGACCGATCAACTCGGGCAGCTCTTCCTTCTTCGAACCCTGTTCCTCGAGGAACTTCAGAAATGCGCGGGTGCCGCTCTTGGCGATGGTGCCGATGTTCTCCACCACCTCCTCCTGCGTCATGCCGATACCGTTGTCGCAGACGGTGAGGGTCTTCGCCTTTTTATCCGGCGTGATGCGGATCTCCCACTTTTTCGCCATTTCTGGGCGGGTCAGGCTCTCGAACCGCGCCTTGTCGATGGCGTCGGCGGCGTTCGCCACCAGCTCCCGCAGGAAAATGTCACGGTTCGAATAGAGCGAGTGAATCATCAGATCCAGCAGCTGCCGGACTTCGGTCTTGAATTCTCTGGTTTCTCCCATAATCAATGAACCTCCTTCTGTTCCTGAAAAGCAAAATGCACCGGCAGCAGCCGGATGTCTGCCACCCGGCCGCTCCGACTGCGGAAAAACTCCCCGGAAATGAAATTGGAATAATTTAGCACATTCTGCACGGAATACAAGCGGTTTCCGACAGCTTTTTCCGGCGGCGCGCCCTTAGATGAACGGTCGGCGGTCCAGCACATTCCGCAGCGGAACCGTGCTGCACAGCTCCCCTTGGCAGCGCCAGCTGCAGCTCGGAAAGCGCACATACCGCACCGAACAGGCGGTGGAGGTCGTTCAACCCCTCGTCGGCCGCCTCATCCGCCGAGGCGAGATAGAAGACAAACCGCCCGGCGCAGTCACGCAGGAGTTCGCAACATTCGACATGCCGGTAGGCATCTGCCGCGAGGCGCGGTGAACCGCGAAAATCCAGTCGATCTCGCGGGAACTGCACGCCCGGGCGAAGATCACCTGCGGTGGCTCCCCCAGCGTATCCCGGCGGTAGAATTCGAGGCAACTGTCGATCAGCGCCTCCGGGTGCGGAAACGGCCGCCGCCGCAAGATAGTTGAAGAGGTAGTGAAACCAGCCGTTCAGATGGAGGCAGAGCGGTTGTTCGCCGAACACATCACGGAGCCCCAGCCCCCGCTGCGGATCGTTGCGGCGGTCGAGCCAGTCGAAATAGGCATCCTACCACACAAGGCCGCCCCGATGCAGAATCACCAGCTTGGCGAACTCCCAGAACCGGATTTCGTCCACAAATTCTGGTGAAGAGGCAACAAAAGAACTATGCTTCGCCAGGCATATGGATACAG
>CAZPWP010000327.1:0-2912 GCA_964590295.1 uncultured Victivallis sp. | reverse complement strand
GGCCCTTTTTCAAGTGCCATCTCTCAAAATGTGCGCAATTTTCCGGACGTTATCGAATTCGACCGGAAGATACGCGCTGCGGAGCGACTCCGAACGCGCAATGAGTGTCGCCTTTGCCGTGCCGGTCGCGTCGGCCCTGCCGGGGCGAAGGGCGACGGCGATTTTGCCGGCGTACATCCTCCGGTCGGGCGAGGGAACCGGAACCGGGTCGGTGTTGTCCGAACCGGTCCCGAGAATCGTTCCGGCGCCGGAGCAGTCGAACCGCACCAGCGGCGAGGCGTCGGGCACCTCGCGCCCTTCGGCGTCCAGCACCGAACAGGTGAAGAGCGCGATCTCATTGCCGCCGGCGGCCACCGGTCCGTTCTCCAGCGTCAGCACCAGTGCGACGCCCGGACCGGCGGTCTCCCGCACATCCCCGGCGGCGCGGCGGCCGTCGAGATAGCCGACCGCCTCCAGCTTGCCCGGAGTGTAGGGAACCTGCCACTCCACATGGAGGTACTTCTCCACCCTCTTCCGGCCGAGGCTGACGCCGTTCAGGAAGAGTTCCGCCTCGTCACAGTTGGTGTAGGCCCAGACGCTGACGGGCATTCCTTCGAACCCGGGGTGGCTCCAGTGCGGCAGCAGGTGGATCATCGGTCGCTCCAGCCAGTGCGACTGGTTCTGGTAGAACGCTTCTTTCTTCTGCAGGAAGAGGTCGAGTGCGCCGGAACAGGAGCAGAGGCGCGGCCAGATCGCCTCGCCCCGGTGTTCGATCGCGTCCCACTGGAAGCCGCCGGAGATCCACGGCCGCTCCATGAAAAATTTCCAGGTCCGTTCGCGCCCGAAGAGCTGGAAGGTGCCGGGGCCGGGGTTGAAGTCCCGCGCGTCCATGTATCCCCGCTCCAGACTGTCGCCCCAGTACCAGCCGCGGGTCGAGCCGACCGCGCAGTTCTCGCTGGAGACGAACGGCTTTTCCGGAAAGCGGCGGTGCAGTTCGTCGAGCTGATCGAGGTTGTAGTTCACACCGATCACTTCGCAGATGGCGTAAACGCTCGCATCCGGCACGTTGGTGATCGCGGTCGTGACCAGCCGCGTCGGATCGAGCCGGCGGATCACATGCTCCAGCGCCCGGTGAATCCGGTGCCCCTGCTCCATGCCGTGGTAGGCCATCTCCTCGTTGCCGGTGGACCAGAGGAAGACGCTGGGGTGGTTCCGGTCGCGCCGGACGAGCGCCTCCAGCTGCGCGACCGCCTCTTCATTCGATTCGTACCGCCGGGTCTCGTCCAGTACCAGCAATCCCTGTTCGTCGCAGGCCTCCATCGTCGCTTCCGGATGCGGGTAGTGGCTGGCGCGGAAGGCGTTCGCCCCCATCTCGCGGAAGAGCGAAACCCGGTAGCGGCAGAGGTTGTCCGGCACCGCCTTCCCGGTCAGCCCGAAATCCTGGTGCGCGCAGACCCCCTTGATCTTGACCGGACGGCCGTTCAGGAAGAGGCCGCGGTCGGGCGTCATTTCGATCTCCCGGAAGCCGAACCGCTGTTCCACCATGTCGCACGCCTCGCCGTCCTTCCGGGAAACGGCGACCTTGAGCGTGTAGAGGTTCGGCGTCTCCAGATCCCAGAGGAGCGGCGAGTCGACCCGGGTTTCTCCGCGGAATGTCGCCGTGTCGCGCGCCGGAACCGTGCCGGAGAGGAGAATCTCCCCCGCTTTTCCGCCGCCGGGCGCGAGGATTTCACAGCAAAGCGACGCCTCCTCCGCCTCGAACCCGATGTTCCGGAGCGTGACTTCGACCGGAACGCGCCAGCGGGTGACCGTCTCCTTCTGCGCCGGCACGAATACCCCCCACAGGTCGACCGCCAGCGGCGCGGTTTTGACCAGCCAGACGTTGCGGTGGATGCCGCCGCCGGCGTACCACCACCCCTCATAAGAACGGGGATCGGTGTAGACGGCGATTACATTCTCGCGGTCGAACCGGGCGAGATCGGTGATGTCCACTTCGAACGGGACGTAACTGCTGGTGCTGCGCTTGAGAAAACAGCCGTTGAGATAGAGTTCGGAGATGCCGTTGATCCCTTCGAAGTAGAGCGTGAGCCGCCGCCCGGCATCCTCCGGCGCGAGCGTGAAGTGCTTCCGGTACCAGGCGGGAATGTAATGGAAGAAGCCGAGCGCCCCCGCTTCGTTCGGGTCGGGCGCCTGCCGGATGATGTAGTCGTGCGGCAGATCGACCTTCTCCCACGGTTCGGCGGGGAGCTCCTGCTCCAGATCCCAGAATCCCGGCACGTCGTTGTGCCGGTAGGCGCCGGGCCCCCATTTGAGTCGTTCGGTTTTGGCGGAGAGGTACATCGCGGCCTTGGTCGTCGGAATTGCCGTTTCCGGCGGATTGACGAGCAGCCGCCAGTCGTCGTTGAGCAGAATTTTTTTCCGCATGAGAGTTCCCCTATTTTTCCGGTTTTTTCCTACTGTATCACAAAAGCGCCGCAACGCAACGGCCGCGGCGGAAAAAAAGAGCTTTCTTTTCCATGAAGCGGCGGCGGATGGGAAACTTTCGGCAATTGCGCCGGGAGGATTTGAGTTCCCCCGCGGTTGTGCTATATTATTCGGATGAATAAGAAACAAACCCCTGGACTGCAGACATGGCAAAACTTGAATTGATCCGCAACTTCTGCATCATCGCGCACATCGATCACGGCAAATCCACGCTGGCCGACCGGCTGCTCGAACTGACCGGAACGGTCGCCGTCCGCGATCTGCAGGAGCAGCTCCTCGACGGGATGGATCTCGAACGCGAACGCGGCATTACCATCAAATCCCATCCGGTCCGGATGCACTACTCCTTCACCGACGGCAACACCTACGAACTCAATCTCATCGACACCCCCGGACACGTCGACTTCACCTACGAGGTCTCCCGTTCGCTCTGCGCCTGCGAGGGAGCG
>CAZPWP010000326.1:0-2919 GCA_964590295.1 uncultured Victivallis sp. | reverse complement strand
CTGCGACGTCATCAGCGAAAAGCCGATGACCATCGATGTTGAGAAGTGCCAGCAGATCATCGACACCCGGAAGCGGACCGGCCGCAAGCTGACCGTCACCTTCAACTACCGCTACGCGCCGCGCAACAGCAAGGTCAAGGAGGTGCTGCAGTCCGGCATCGTCGGCGAGATCACCAGCGTCCACTTCGAATGGCTGCTCGACACCAGTCACGGCGCGGACTACTTCCGCCGCTGGCACCGTAACAAGGCCAACAGCGGCGGTCTGATGGTGCACAAGGCGACCCACCACTTCGACCTGGTCAACTGGTGGCTCAACTCCGAGCCGGTGACCGTTTTCGCAATGGGCGACCTCAAGTTCTACGGCAAGATCAATGCGGAAAGGCGCGGCGTCACCGAGTTCTATCAGCGTGCCCGCAACAACCCGATCGCGGCGAAGGATCCCTTCGCGCTGAAGATCGACCCATCCAACAAGGAGATGATGGGGCTCTACTACAATGCGGAAGCCGAGGACGGCTACTACCGCGATCAGAGCGTCTTCGGCGACGGCATCGACATTGAGGACAACATGGGGGTGATGGTCCGCTACCGCAACAACGCGGTGATGACCTACAGCCTCTGCGCCCACAGTCCGTGGGAAGGGTACCGGATCGTCTTCAACGGCACCAACGGCCGGCTGGAATTCAACGTGATGGAGAAGCGGTTCGTCAAGGGAACCTCCGACGCCGATCTCACTCAGTTCGGTATGCGTGAGATGGATAAGGATAAGGACGGCGTTCCGCCGGAAATCGTCTTCCAGCCGCTCTGGGGCAAACCGCAGGTGATCGAGTACACCTGCGAGTCGTTCGCCGGGCACGGCGGCGGCGATGCCAAGCTGCTCAACAACATCTTCGTCGGCGTCGATGAGGATCCGCTCGGGCTGGCCGCGGACTACCGGGACGGCGCGAAGTCGATCCTGACCGGTATCGGCGCGAACATCTCAATGAAGACCGGATTGCCGGTCAATGTGCAGGAGCTGATCCACTGGTAAGCTCTCTGTCGCAGAACCACGGTGCCCCGCCATTCCGGCGGGGCGTTTGGGGGGAGACAAAGGGAAAACAGTCGATCAGACGATACGCGGCGCGGGGCGGTGGAACTCCTTTTCGTAGAGTTTTTCGGCAGCGCGTCTCACCCGGCGCCAGAAGGTGCGGTCCTGCCGGAGCGTCTCCCGCAATGTCCTGCCGGTGTAGTTTTTCATGAAGCGGCAGAGGTCGCGGCGTGTAAGGCCGCAGTCCATCGAAGAGAAGTAGATCCCCGCCACATCCTTCACCTGGTAGCGGAAGGGCACCTTCGGACGGATCTCGGCGCGATGCAGATCGATCACGTACAGCCGGGGCAGCGGATTCTCCGCGGTGGCGCGGTCGAGCAGAAAGTGGCAGAGGTAGCAGTCTCGGTGGTTGACGCCGCCGCGGTGCATCGTACCGACCGTTTCGGCGAGAGAGACAGTGAGGGAAGCCCGGCGACGGAAGTTTGGCGGATTCTCCTTCCAGTCGCGGCAGTGATCTTCGAGACTGACCATGTTGCAGAGTTCTGCGGTCACGAGGAAGGATTCCAACTTCGCCGGATTCCACCCCCGGCAGCCGTAGGCGGCGATGGTCATGGTGTCCACGCCGAGCGTTTCGAGGCGGCGGATCGCGCGGTACTCGCCGGTCGCGCCGAGCACCGGCCGTTTTCCCATCAGGAGATTCTTGAAGATTTCGCGCCAGCCGACGCCGCGGTGCACTTTGGCGAAGTACCCACGCCCGTCGAGTTCGAAGCGGAAGGTCCGGCGGTTCTTGACCTGGCGGAAGATCTCCCCTTCGGTTTTCTCCAGTTCGACGAAAGGATCTTTCCCCTCCCATTCCCGGCTGAATACCGGATCGAGTTCAAGGGTCTGGTTCATCACTCCGGTTCCTTTTGTTTCGGGCGTTCAGATCCGGTCCAGACTGGAATCGGCGAGAACGTTCCGGTAATCCAGTTCGTCAAGCTGCCGCTGCAGGCGGCGGCGTGCGGCGAGTTTCGAGGTTTTCCGGTCGCCCGGCTGCGGATTGAGAATCATCGTCGCATGGTTCAGATGGCGGAGATAACGCCCCAGCGCCTGCGACTCCAGAAACACCATTTTGTACCCTTGCTGCACCAGCATCCGATGCAGGGAATGGCCGGCGGTATCGCCGTCGAAGAAGCCGTTGCTGTGCCTGCGGATCAGATCCGTGCGGTAGAGTGCGCAGTGGCTGCGCAGATAGCGCTCTTCGATCCTGGTTTTCTTCCCGAGGAGGCGGCGGAAGAAACTTTCGATCTTCTTGCCGAACTGCTTCCAGGCGGAAACCTGTTCGAGCTTCCAGCTGCCCACTCCGGCGATCGTCTCGTCGCCGGAAATTTTCCCGAGCAGAAAGTCGAGCCAGCCGTCGTTGCCGATCAAGGTATCGGTGTGCATCACCAGCACGTAGGGAGTGGTCACCTCTTTCAAGGCGAGATCGATGGCGCGGGCGTGCATCTCCGGCCCCTTCTCCTTCGCCGCCTCCGGCCGTTCGATCAGCCGGATCCAGTTGACTCCACGCAGGTAGTCGAGCGACTCGTCGGCGGAACCGTTGTCGATGACGATCACCTGTACGCGCCCGAGATCGGTGTGGCGGCGTAGCAGCCGCAGGCAGAGCCGGGTCATTTCCGGCGTCTTGTAATTGGGGATGAGAATCGAAACTTCTGCTTCAGCCATGGCTTGTCCCGAGTTGAATGTTACTGAGTCTGAATGTAATATACACCGCTCCCGATCGATTGACAAGCGCTTCCTCCGGTTTTTTCCCACCGGCGGATTGCCCCTTCTGAAACTTTTGTTATTGTCCCAAATTTTGGGTTTTGTCCCAAATCTTGTGAAGCCGAAGATTGTTTCTTGCAGTGAACTTTCCA
>CAZPWP010000325.1:0-2922 GCA_964590295.1 uncultured Victivallis sp. | reverse complement strand
GTGGAGGGAAAGAGAGAGATTTACGCGGATGGAATCGGGCAGATACACTTTGCCGGCGGGATGGTCCGCTTTGATTTCGTGACGCTGCAGCCGGAAGGGGAGGGCAAAGCGCCGTCGCCGCTGGTGAAGGAGCGGATCATCATGCCGCCGCAGGGATTTCTGGGGGCGTTCAACTCGATGCAGCAGCTGATCGACAAGCTGCTGGCGGCGGGCGTGCTTCAGAAGAACGAGGCGGCCAAAGAGGCGGCCAAGTAAGGTCCCGGGGAGCTCCGGCGGAGGGATTCCGCCGGAGTTTCGGAGCGTTCCAGACAGCGCCGGACTCCGGCCGGAGCTGTCTGAAGGGTTCTGAAAGAGGAAAGAGCAAGGTGGAATCATTGCGGCATAACAAATCAAGGGAAGTGCTGATGAAAAAAGCGAATCGGATGTTGTTCGGACTGGGGTGCGCGGGAGCCGTTGCCGGCATGGCGGCGGTCGGCGGGTGCAAAAGCTACGAGGACTACCGCAACGAACGGGCGGAGTATGCGATCAAGCACTTCGAGTCGGCCAAGTACCGCGATATGATGGAAGGCGAAAAGCTGGATCTCCCCCAGTGCGTCAAGCTGGCGCTGGAGCACAACCTCGACCTGAAGGTGTTGAATCTCGAGCAGGAGGTCGCCCGCGAGCTGCGTACGGCGGACATGCTCGGCATGCTGCCGGAGCTGAACATTTCCAACGCCTACACCAACCGCAGCAACGTTCCGGCCTCGAAGAGCGAGAAGGTCGGGGAGGGCGGCCTCACCTACGGCTACAGCACCAGCCAGGACCGCGACGTCAACTACCTGAACATCGACCTGGCGCTGAGCGTGCTCGACTTCGGTCTGGCGTTCTTCAACACGCAGCAGGGGGAGGACCGGGTCCTGATGCGCGAACAGCGGACGGCGCGCGCCGGGCAGAACCTGACGCTGGACGTGGTCAAGGCCTACTTCCAGGTGGCGGCGGCGCAGAAGGCGATCAAGATCACGACGGGTCTGCTGGAGGAGTGCCGTTCGCGTTACGAACGGATCGAAAAGCTGAGCAAGGCGCGGGAGATCACGCCGTTCCGCGCCTTCGACGAGACCCGGCGGTTTGTGGAGATGGAGAAGCGGCTGACCAACTACATCCGCAGCTATGAGAACAGCTGCGTGGAGCTCCGTTCGCTGCTGGGGATGTACCCCTCCGGGAGGATTCTGGTGGACGACGCGGTGCTCAACAAGGTGCCGGACTTCAGCGCGCTGCCGGACATCGAGCTGATGGAGCAGATCGCGCTGCTGCAGCGGCCCGAGCTCTACGAGATCGACATGCAGAAGCACATCAACGTCATCGAATGCCGGAAGGCGATCCTGATGATGCTGCCGAACGTGCGGATCTACACCGACTTCACCAACAGCACGAACTCCTTCCTCTACCACGCGAGCTGGTGGGAGCTGGGGATCCGCGCCGCCTACAACCTGCTGAAGCTGCCGCAGCAGATCGCCCGCTACCAGGCGTACAGCGCGCAGGTGGACGCGGAGGAGTCCCGCGGCTTCGCGCAGGCGATCGGCGTGATGGCGCAGGTGCGGATCGCGCACGCCAACATGATGGCGACCCGGGAGCGGTTCGAGATCGACGACAAGGTGTACAAGACCTACAGCAGCAATCTGAAGTGGGCGGTGGCCAACAAGAAGATCACCGGCGAGCTCTCCTCGCTCGAACTCGATCACATGCGTCTGGTGACGGCGGAGACGGAGATCGAGCGCCTGATGACGCTCGGCAACTACTACATCTCCTACTACCGGCTTCTGAATTCGATGGGGGTCCGTCATCTCGACGCCAGGAGCGCCGCGGAGCTGCGCGGCGAACTCAAGCGGGCGCAGGAGCGGGCGCAGGCGGAGCTGGACCGGGCGCGCGCCGCCTATGACGAGGAGCGGGCGCGCACCGCCGCCGGTGCGGAAGGGAAGGAACAGGAAGCGGCCGTCGAGCCGGAAGCGGTCCGGCAGCCGCTGACCCGGTTCAGCGATGTGGATTTCATCGGGATTTACGAGGCGGAGCCCGGCAAGGCGGATGCGACGCCGGCGCGGAAGCGCTGACCTGAGAGGAGGGGGAAGATGAATCGTTTTGGAATTTGCAGACTCGAAGACCGCGTGCTCTTCGACGCGGCCGGGGCGGCGGAAGCCGTCGAGGCCGCGGCGGTTGCGGACAATTCTTCGCAGATCCCGGAGAGTCAGCTTCAGGAGAACGAGGCGAAGGAGGCGCTGAAGAACGCGCCGCCGGAAAATCCGGCGGACGCCGCGGCGCAGCGGCAGACGCAATCGACGACGCCGGAGAACGTCGCCGATCTGGACGCGGCCGTCAGCGCCATCGTGGAGGGGGAGATTGCGCCAGGCGGCGATCCGGAGGCGGACGATTTCGGCGATCTCGGCGACGACATCGAAGCGTTCCTTACTCTGGACGACGGCGCGGACGCGGACGCGGCGACGCGCGAACTGGTGATCATCAACTCGAGCGTGCAGAACGTGGAGGAGATCCTCGAGACGCTCGGGGAGAACACCGACGTCCTCCTCCTCGAAGCGGGGAGCGACCCGCTGGAGGCGATCAACGACTTCCTCGACGCGAACGATGATGTGAAATACGGCGCGATCCACATCGTTTCGCACGGCAACGCGGGCTACTTCGTCCTGAACGGGCAGATCATCGACGCGGATGCGGTGCTGAGCGATTCGGCGAGCTGGGAGAACATCGGCCGGCACCTGACCGACGACGGCGACATCCTGATCTACGGCTGCAACGTGGCGGGCAGTTCGGAGGGCGAGACGCTGATCTCGAACATCGCGAACCTGACCGGCGCGGATGTGGCGGCTTCGGTGGACGACACCGGCGCCGGCGGCGACTGGGATCTGGAGTACAGCGTCGGCGTGATCGACAGCG
>CAZPWP010000324.1:0-2947 GCA_964590295.1 uncultured Victivallis sp. | reverse complement strand
ACCGGAAAACAGGCCCTTTTTCAAGTGCCGTCTCTCAAAATGTGCGCAATTTTCCTTAAAAATATACAATTCACATTGGACTTTTGCATTATTATGAAGTATAATTTTATATTAAAGAAATAAATTTCATAATGTGAAATTAAAAAAATGATCAAAGTCCTCTCCAAAACACTGGCGGTGATGGAAGCGCTGGCGATCGCGTCGCCGTATCCGCGCCGGATCTCCGAGCTGGCGGAGGAGTTCGGCATCAACGCCGCCACCTGCGCCCGCATCCTCAGAGAACTGGTCGATGCCGGGTACGCGGTGCAGATTTCCCGGCAGGACGGCTATGCCGCCGGTCCCCGGGCGTGGACCTTCGCGCAGCAGATCCGCTACCGCGAACGGCTCATCCACGCCTCCGCACCGATCGTCGAACGGACGGCGCGCGAACTCGGCGCCTCGGTCCTGCTGACTGAACGGCAGGGGAGCGAACGCTACATCCTGCTCCACGAAAACCGCTGCCGCAAGCTGGACATCCAGATCGAACAGCTCAGCTACCGCGACCTCTTCAGCACCGCGACCGGCCTCATGCTGACCGCCTGCGCCCCCGCGGAGGAGCAGGAAGAACTCATCGCCGCCTACTCCGGAGAGACCGGTCCCCTGCTGGAGGAATCGCACCTCCGGGAACAGCTCAACGCCATCCGCCGGGCCCGCGAATGCTCCTTCCGGAAAAACGACCAGGGCATCGCCGCGTGCCCCGTCTTCCGCAACCGCACCCCGGTCGCGGTGCTCGGCGGTTCGGTCGCGGTGGAGGATTTCGCCGATCCCTATCGGGAAATCTTCCTCGACGGGCTGCGCCGCGCGGCGGAAACCATTTCGAAATCCATCTCCATCATCAACACAATCGGGTAGAATTTATGGAAAACATCGCAGGAAAAACCGCCCTCGTCACCGGCGCCTCGCAGGGACTCGGGCGGGTCATCGCCCTCGAACTGGCCAGAGCCGAATGCAGGGTCATCGTCAACTACGCCAACCACTCCGGCAACGCCGAAAAGGTGGTCGCCGAAATCTCCGCCGCCGGCGGCACGGCGGAAGCGTTCCGCTGCGACGTCTCCGACGAACCGGCGGTCCGCGCCATGTTCGCCGCGCTGGAAGAGCGCTTCGGCGGCGTCGACATTCTGGTCAACAACGCCCGGATCGATCCCTGGCGGCGGGATGCGTCGATGAGCGAAGGCGAATGGTTCGACCGGGTGCTGTCGATCAACCTCAAAGGCGCGCTGCTCACCTCGCTCGCCTTCATGCCGAAGGCGATGGAGCGCCGCTACGGCCGGATCGTCAACATCTCGAGCGTTCGCTCCTTCCGCGCGGCGGAGCCGAACATGATCGCCTACGGCGTCTCCAAGCTCGGCATGCACGGCCTCACCCGCGCCTTCGCCGAACAGGGAGCCCCCTTCAACGTCACCTGCAACACCGTCGCACCCGGCATGATTCTCACCGAGAACATCGCGAAACGGCTGACGCCGGAGAAGTACGCCGAAGAGTGCTCCGCCATCCCGATGCGGCGCGGCGGCACCGCCGAAGAGATCGCCGACGCAGTGCTCTTCCCGATCCGCAACGGCTACGTCACCGGCGAAACCATCAACATCAACGGCGGCATGTACTACGCCCCCTAGAAACTCCGGAAGGTCACCATGAGGATCACCAAAGTCAAGACGTTTCTCTGCAACTGTTTCCGCACCAACTGGGTCTTCGTCAAAATCGAAACCGACGCCGGCATTCACGGCTGGGGCGAAGCCACCCTCGAATACAAGGAACCCACCGTCGCGGCGGCGATTCACGATCTCGAATACTACCTGCTCGGCAGCGATCCGGGCAACATCGAGAAGTTCCGCCACGACTGCTACCGCGACGCCTACTGGCGCGGCGGCCCGGTGCTGATGAGCGCCCTCGCCGGCGTCGAAACCGCCCTCTGGGACATCAAAGGCAAGGCACTCGGCGTGCCGGTCTATGAACTTTTCGGCGGCAAAGTCCGCGACGCGGTTCCGATCTACGTCAACGGCTGGTTCGCCCCGGCGAAAACGCCGGACGAGTTCGCTGAAAAGGCGCTCGAAGTGCGCCGCAACCGCTTCCTCGGCTGCAAATGGGACCCCTTCGGCAAGGCGTGGCAGCAGATCGGCAAGCGGGAACTCAACTCCGCCATGGAGTGTGTCCGCAGAGTCTCCGAGGCGGTCGGCGAAGAGGTGCTTCTCCTCATCGAAGGGCACGGACGCTTCGACATTCCGACCGCGGTGAAGATCGGGCAGCGCCTGGAGGAGTTCGACATCTACTGGTTCGAGGAACCGCTGCCGCCGGACGACCTCAACGGCATGCGCGAAGTCAAGGAGCGGATCCGCGTGCCGCTCGCCGCGGGCGAACGGCTCTACAACCGCTACGAGTACCGCCAGTTCTTCGACCTCAACTGCTCCGACTACATCCAGCCGGACATCTCCCACGCCGGCGGCCTCACCGAAATGCGCTTCCTCGGCGCGGAAGCCGAGGCGCGCCACATCGGCTTCTGCCCGCACAACCCTTCCGGACCGGTCGCCAACGCGGCGACACTCCAGCTCGCCGCCTGCGTGCCGAACTTCGTCATCCTCGAAATGATGATGACCGACGTGCCGTTCCGCGCCGACATCTGCGACGAGAATCTGGTCATGCGCGACGGGAAGATGGTGATTCCGGACCGCCCCGGCATCGGGATCGACCTCGATGAAAAGGAGCTGCTGCGCCATCCCTTCGTGCCGACCCAGCTCCGCCACTACCGCGGCGACCTCACCAACATCCGTCCGCCGGACGCGGTGAAGTACTACCGCATCGAGAAGAACTGAAGCCGGAGTTTCACCCGCCCGCCGGGCGACACCCGGCGGGCGGGCTCCGCAGCGAACCTGATTGAGATCCTCCCGGCGAAACACTCCCGGCTCCGGGAAAG
>CAZPWP010000323.1:0-2956 GCA_964590295.1 uncultured Victivallis sp. | reverse complement strand
ACCGCAGTCAGTATAAAATGACAAGGGAGTTCCAGCGAAGCTCCCGGATTCCGCCTGTGCGCGTTACACAAAAAGGAAGTCATTCATGGTTTTCGTCGCACCTCTCCAAGTCAAACGTTACAGCAGTCGATTTACCCTCATCGAACTCCTGGTCGTCGTCGCCATCATCGCCATTCTCGCCGGAATGTTCCTACCGGCCTTGAATCAGGCTCGGGGCAAGGCGAGGAGCATCAGCTGCCTCTCCAACTGCAAGCAGACCGGATACGCCGTCAACAGCTACCGGAACGATTTTGACGGGTACGCCCTCCCCGCCTACGTGCTCTACAAGATGGGCAGCGGCGGCACCACCTGGCTGGGGGAGCGGGACTCCGCGGGCAACATCGACGTCCGCACCTCGATCATCATGGCCTATATCGGCAACTCCTGGGAAACGCTGATCTGTCCGGCCGCCCCCGCCGAATGGGATCTCTCCGACCCGGAAAAGATTCCGGGCGGCGCCGGATACGGCTATAACTACTACGGCGTCGGCGGCCAGTACTACCTCGGCGTCAGTCCTTCCAGCGGCAAGATGCAGGCCGGAATGAAACAGATCGCCCGCCCGGCCCGGACCGTCGCCTTCGCCGACGTGGTCAATGCCGACTCGGCCAGCTTCGGCGAACCGACCTTCTGTCTCTACTCCCCGGTGAAGCCTTCGCTCGAAAACGGCGTGCTCTCGGTTGAAATCATGCAGGAGAGCGGCACGAAGAACCACGGCAACAACGTCCATTTCCGCCACTCCGGAGGAACGGCGAATTTCGTCTGGATGGATGGACACGCGAGCGCGGAACAGATGGCGTTCCGCAAGAACAACTCCGATCCCCGGATCGATGCGATGAAAATCGGCAACATCGGCGCGATCGATTCCGACAGTTTCTATACTCCGCTGAAAACCGATCTCGAGGCACAATGAGGAAGAGAAATCTTACATTTCTGCTGTCGGGGTCTCTCCTCTGCGCCTCGCTTACAGCTGCAGACCCCGGCATCCTGTCGGAGAGCGCCGAAACCATCCGCTACCGGGAGGCGGACGGGACTGAGACGCTGCTGGCGAAACATCCCCGCCGGACCATCATCGGCAACGCCTCGTTCGCCGATCCCTGGTTTACGGCGGGAGGCACCGCGATCGCGGTGCCGACGGTCCGCAGTCGGCAGGCGCTCCCGGAACCGGCGCGTGATCTGCCGCGCATCGGGGTGCTTCGCTCGCTGAATCTGGAGAAGATTTTCGCCCTGAAACCGGATCTCGTGCTCATCAACGCCAATCTGCACGCCCACCGGGCGGCGCGGCATCACCTGATCGACGCAGGCATTCCGAACGTTGCGCTCGATTACGCGAACTTCCACGACTACATGGGAATTCTCGACCTCTTCTGCCGCCTCAACGGCGGGAGTACCGAAACCAATCCGGCGGTGAAACGGATCGTTTCGCAAGTGAAGAAACTGACGGAAGAGGCGGCGCGCCTCCCCTCCCCCCGGTTCGCAGTGCTCTTCGTCGCGAGCGGCGGATTCGTGCTCGAAAGCGGCCATCTGAACATTCCGACCATGGCGACGATGCTCGGCGGAACAAATATCGCAAAGGAGGATTCCGGGCGGCTCAAATACAGCTTTGAACAGCTGCTGCTCGACGATCCGGATGTGATCCTCATCAACACGATGGGGGATGCGAAGGCCCTGCAAGAGAAGTTCACCCGCGACCTCATCCGCCAGCCCGCCTGGGAAGAGCTCAAGGCGGCGAAGGCGAACCGGGTTCACTTCCTCCCCCCGGAGCTCTTCCTCTACATGGCGGGAAGCCGTTATCCGGAGGCGTTCCTCCATCTGGCGAAGCTGCTGCACCCCGGAAAAGAGTTTCCCTTATGAAATATGAGATTCTGCGCCGCACCGCCGGATACCGGCTGGCCATTCTGGCGATCCTCGCACTGCTGCTCGCGGCGGCGCTGCTGGCGGGACTGCGTTTCGGTTCGCTCCGGCTGGATGCGGCGGAGATTCTCCGCACACTCATTTCGGAACGCGAAGGGGTGAAATACCAGATTCTCTGGAACATCCGCCTGCCCCGTGTTCTGCTCGGCGCGCTGGTGGGCGGCAGTCTCGCCGTCTCCGGCACGGTCCTGCAGGGAATCATGCGCAACCCGCTCGCCTCGCCCGGCATCATCGGCATCTCCTCCGGCGGCGGACTGGGCGGCGTACTGGTGCTCCTTGCGCTGCCGCAGTTCAGTCACCTGCTGGTGCCGGCGGCCTTCGCCGGAGCGCTGGCGACGGCGTTTCTTGTCTATCTCCTCGCATGGAAGCGGGGCATCGACCCGGTACGGCTGATTCTCTCCGGCGTGGCGATCGGTTCGATGCTGGGGGCGGCCAGCAGCACCATTCTGCTCTTCAACGCGGAGAAGGTGGCCGGCATCCTCGACTTCACCGTCGGAAGTCTCTCGACCCGCTCCTGGCCGCAGTTCCGGCTGGTCTGGCCCTACATGCTCGGCGGCTTTCTCGTCTCCTGGCTGGCCTCCTCACGGCTGAACATTCTGATGCTGGGGGACGAGGTGGCGGCAGGGCTGGGAATCCGGGTGGAACGGGTCCGGCTTCTGCTGCTCTCGGCAGCGGCACTGCTGGCCGCGGCGGCGGTGAGCGTGGCGGGGCTGCTCGGCTTCGTCGGATTGATCGCGCCGCACATCGTCCGGCTGCTGATCGGGTCGGACAACCGCTTTCTGGTTCCGGGTGCGACGCTCTTCGGTGCGGCGCTGGTGGTCGGGTGCGACACCATCGGCCGGATGGTGATGGATCCTTCGGAACTTCCGGTCGGGGTGATCATGTCCCTGCTGGGGCCGCCCTTCTTCCTCTATCTGCTCAGGAGGCGAACCCATGCGGCTTGAACTTCAGGAACTTACGGCCGGTTACGGTCGCAAGATCATTCTCGACGGCGTCACGCTGGAGG
>CAZPWP010000322.1:0-2967 GCA_964590295.1 uncultured Victivallis sp. | reverse complement strand
TCCGGCGGAGGATCGATGATCTCCCGCACCGGCCGGAAACTTCTCCTGTGCTCCGGACATGGCCCCAGCCGCCGCAGCGCCTCCAGATGCGCCGCGGTGCCGTACCCCTTGTGCCCGGCAAATCCGTATCCGGGATAACGCGCCTCGTATTTCTCCATCAGGCGGTCCCGGTAAACCTTCGCCACAATGCTGGCCGCCGCGATGCTCGCTGAACGGCCGTCGCCGCCGACCATCGCCCGTGACGGAAACGGGAGCCCCTTCACCGGACGCCCGTCCACCAGAATAAAATCCACCTTCTCCAGCTGCTCGACCGCGAGCCGCATCGCCCGCCAAGTCGCCCGCAGAATATCGAGCCGGTCGATCTCGGCGGCGGAGACTTCTCCAATCCCGATCGACACGCCGGACACCGCCCGGATCTCCTGTTCCAGCTCTTCCCGCTCCTGCGCGGTGAGCTGTTTCGAATCGTTCACTCCCGGCAGCAGCACGCCGCGCGGAAACACCACCGCCGCCGCCACCACCGGGCCGGCCAGCGGTCCACGCCCGGCCTCATCCACCCCGGCGACAAAACAGAACCCCTCCGCCCAGCATTCACGTTCTGGCCGGAGGAGTTCATCCGCCTCGGATAACAATGCCGAAACACGATTCGACATGAATGAATCGAAGGTCTTACTTCGTGCGCATCTCTTTGACGCGGGCGGCCTTGCCGACCTTGTCGCGCAGGTAGTAGAGCTTGGCGCGGCGGACATCGCCGCGACGCACGACTTCGATCTTTTCGATCCGGGGGCTGTTGATCGGAAACACCCGCTCGACTCCCTGACCGGCCTGGACGCGGCGAACCGTAAAAGTCTCTTCAATGCCGCTGCCGCGACGGGCGATCACCGTTCCCTGGAACTGCTGAATACGCTCGTTGTCGCCTTCGACGATCTTGACGTGAATGCGGATCGTGTCGCCGATGGCAAACTCATGACGATCGGCTCTGACCTGTTCCTTGCGAATTTTGTCAAGTATGTTCATTTCAACTCCGTCTCCGTTGTTTGTAAATACGTTTCCCACAAATCCGGCCGCCGTTCCCGGGTCAGCCGCTCCGCCTGGAGCCGCCTCCACCGTTCGATCCTGCCGTGGTCGCCGGAGAGTAAAATCTCCGGCACCCTCCTCCCCCGGTACTCCGGAGGGCGCGTATATTGCGGATACTCCAGCAGCCCCGCCGAATGCGACTCGTCGACGCTTGAAGCGTCATCTCCGAGCACCCCCGGCAGCAGCCGGATCACCGCGTCCGCCATCACCATCGCCGCCAGATTCCCGCTGGTCAGGACGAAGTCCCCCAGCGAGATCTCCCGCGCGGCAATCAGTTCGACCGCCCGCTCATCCACTCCTTCGTAGTGGCCGGCGACGATCAGCAGATGCCGCCGCTGCGCCAGCTCGCGTGCGATCGACTCGGTGAACCTCTCCCCTCTCGGGCTGGTCAGGATCACCGCCGTCTCCGGATGCCTCAGATCTTCGACCGCTTCCACCAGCGGCTCCACCTTCATCAGCATCCCGGGGCCGCCGCCGTACGGTTTGTCATCGACCGTACCGCGCGCGTCATGCGTATATTTCCGCAGATCGATCGCGCGGATTTCCGCTAAATTACGTTCCGCCGCCCGCCCGATGATACTCTCTCCGAGCGGTCCCGGAAACATCTCCGGGAACAGCGTTACGATATCGATCTGCATTCTGTTTTCCGGTTCAATCGAGAACTTCGACCGAAACCCGCTTGCGCTGCCTTCCGGCCGCGCCGCTCACCAGCGCGCGGATCGCCATGATGGTCTTCCCGCGCTTGCCGACGATCTTGCCGATATCCTCTCCCCGGCAGGAGATCCGGATCGAGCACCCCTCTTCGTTCTCTTCACTCTGGATGCTCACCTCATCGGGATAATCGACCAGCGAACGGACCACATAGTCGACAAACCCCTCCAGATCACGCAGACTGCCGGTTCCGGAAGCGGAACTCTTCGGTTTCGCCGACGCCTTTTCCGAACCGCCGGTCAAAAAATTCAACAATGCTTTCAGCATCTTTTCGGTTCCTTACCTTGCAAAACGCTCCCATCCGCCTGAAACGGAGGCGGCCCGCATCAGGCCTCCGGAGCAGCTTCCGCCGCGGGAGTTTCTGCTTCCGCCTTCGCCTTGGCTTCCGCCTCGGCTTTCGCCTTCATCTTCTTCGACAGCGTCGCCGGGCGGACCACATCCTTCAGACTCTTGCCGGAACGGACCCGCTCGATCACCTTCTCCGCGGTTTCGGAGAATGAGGCGCCGACGCTCTTCCAGTAATCAACCCGTTCCAGATTGACGTGCTCCTCCTTGCTGCGCGGATCATAAAAGCCCAGCTCTTCAATCGCTTTGCCGTCGCGGCTGGAACGCTTGTCCATGACCACCACCCGGAAACAGGCAACGTTGCGGGTCCCGGTACGCTTCAATCTGACTCTGACCATAAAACTCTGAACCTCTTTTCTTTTTCGATCACAATCCACAAGTCCCGGCACTTTTGCAACCGGTTTCGGACCTCTCGGCGCGGCAACAGCCACGTTTTTTCCAACCGCGCCGGTACGGAACCACCACCCCCACAGGCCCAGAGGATTCGGCCATAGAGGTGCATTATCGCAGTGCCATGAACTTATAATATATTACTCAAAAAAAATTCTGCAAGTTCGATTTACAATTTTTTGCCAACTTCCCCGGTGCGGCGGCGGGTTTCCCCCTCCGCCGCGCCGGATTCCATCTCAATCCTCATCGGCGGAGGGAGTGCAGATGCGGCAGTGTTTGCAGTCCAGCCCCTGCGGCGGCACATAGAGCCGCCCCTCGCGGATCGCCTTCCGCCGCGAAAAATAGTTGCGCAGCGCCAGAATCGAACCGACGATGATGAACGCCCCCGGCGCCGCCGACGGCAGCAGGAAGTCGGTCGTCCACGCCGTGATGATCTTCACCTCGAAG
>CAZPWP010000321.1:0-2968 GCA_964590295.1 uncultured Victivallis sp. | reverse complement strand
TCTGGAGGTTGACCTCCGGACCGACCACTTCGCGGCAGCGGTCCATCATTTCGAAAGCGTCCTCCTGGCAGTAGAAATAGAGGCTCTGGGAGCGGGCGCCGCCGCCGATCTCGATGTAGTTGATTCCGGCCTTGACCGCCGCTTCGAGCGCGGGCAGGAAATCATCGGTTTTGACACGGGCGCCGAGACAGGACTGGAAGCCGTCGCGGAACGAGCAATCCATGAATTTGATTTTTTTCATAACGATTTTCTCTGTGAGGTTGATGGATACGTCAGGATCGTTTTACTTCTTCCGGGCGAGTTCGACTGCCGCGGCCGCGACGGCCGCAAGCTGCGCGCCGTCATTGGAGTTTTTCTCCGGCCTGGCCGGCGCTTTCGGCGCCGGTTCGAAGGCCGCCGCGAACGGCGCGAGAACCTTCTGCATGAGGTTCATGACGATGATCATCAGCGCGAGGAAGAAGTATACCATCCCCATGCCGAAGACCAACAGCTTGAGGCCGCCCATAATCAACTCGAAGTTGCTCATGTCATCTCCCTTTTCTGTTGTCGTTGGTTAAAAATTTAACTGATTATATGAAATGATTCCAGTCGACGGAGTCCCGGTTGATCCTCACGTCGCCGCAGGTGAAGCACCTCACCCGGCCGCCCTCCTCGAAGATCATCGAGCCGTCTGCCGAGATCGCCCGGAAAATCCCCTCGTGCGTCCTCCCGCAGGAGTCGGTCACCGAGAGCTTCCGGCCGATCAGCCGGTTCGCACTGCGCCATTCGGCAAGCAGGCTGTCCGCACTGTTTAAATAAGTAATATAATATCGAAATACGATTTTTGCCAGTCGTTTTTCCAGGTTTTCTATGTTAAATTTCCGTTTTTCTTCCCTCCGCATGGAGGTTGCGGGCTGATCGATCCGGCGGAGTTCCTCTTCGGTGAGGTTGACGTTGAGGCCGATTCCGGCGACGGCGCCGGTGATCCGGCCCCGCTCGATCCGGGCGCTTTCGCAGAGGATTCCGGCGAGCTTGCGGTCCCGCACATAGAGGTCGTTGGGCCATTTGAGGAAGGCGTGCATCGTCGGAGCGGCTTCGCGGAGGCAGGCCAGCGCGCCGACGCCGACCAGGCAGCCGCTGTGGTAGCCGTCGGCGAGATGCTTGAAGAGGAACGTGGCGCAGATGTTCCGGCCGGATGGAGAGAGCCAGGCGCGTCCGCGCCGCCCGCGCCCCGCCGTCTGACAGCGGGCGGCGACCATGGTGCCGTCCGGCAGTTCGTCAAAATGATCGCGCGCGTAGGTGTTGGTGGAATCGACTTCGTCGAGCAGGATCGGTTCGGGGGTGTCAGGCATGATGCGGAAAGGGCCGCCGTCGCGGGCGGCCCGGCCGGGTTGCGGCAGGTCCGGTCAGACGCGGTTGTCGCCGGCAACCTCCTTGTTTTCGAAAACCGCCACCGCCCACATGGCGGCGATACAGACGTAGATCGCCACATAGACCGCGCAGCCGGCCACGTAGGAGAACGGAATCGGCCGGTTGACCGCGATCGCGTCGGCGAGCCAGAAGTACTGCCAGTTGGGAATCACCGCGTAGAGGAATCCGAACAGCAGGTCGAGCGCATCCGAACCGGTTTCCCGCTGGAAGAGATGGCTGGAGACCAGTCCGAGGAAGAAGAGTACCGTGCAGACGCAGAGGTTGGCGACGATGTCGAGCCGGGTGGCGAACACCACCGCCAGCGTCGCCATCGCAATCGTGGCGAAATTGATGAGGACCAGCGCGCAGCCGAGGTCGGCAAGCGAGAGGGTCGGCTCCGGCTTTGCGAGCAGGCAGCAGACCGCGAAGCAGGGGATCCCCAGCGTGAGCGCGTAGGAGGTGATCTCCGGGAAGGAGCTGCCGCGGAAGAAGTTGGCCAGCATGCCGGCCAGGCATCCGGCGACGAGCAGCCCGAGGTAGAGGTAGTAGACCCCCATATCCATGCGGAACTGATCGGTCGCGACGTAGACCGCGATGATTCCGGCGAAGTTGCAGACCGTGGTGAAGAGGGTGACCGCGACGAGGATTCCGGCGATCTTGCCGAGGATGAAGTTCCAGCGGCAGACCGGCTTGGAGAGCAGCAGCAGCACGGTGCCGTTGCGCATCTCCCGCGCCACGGTGTGGCTGGCGCAGAGCACGCCGGCGACCAGGCCGAAGATCAGTCCGGTTGCCATGGAGCTGTCCACCACCAGCTTGAGCTGCTCGGAGAAGACGAAGAGCGCCGCCGACGGATAGTGGCCGATCAGCACCAGCGCGCAGAAGAGCATCAGAAAGAACACCGGTTCGCGGACCGATTCCCGGAAGGTGTTCGCGGCGATTTTAAAGAAGTTGAACATCGGCTGTTCTCTCGCGGCGGGCGGGGATCACTCTTCCGCCGGAAGCGGGGCTTCCTGAACCACCGGAGTCTCCTCCGCTTCGGCGGGCGCCTCTTCGACCGCCTTCTCCTCCGCGGGGAGTTCCGCCTGCGGCACCGGTTTCGGCGCGGGGCGGCTGACCGGGCGGTAGATGCGGCTGTCGTTGAGCATCACTTCACGCAGGCGCTTGTAGTTGCCGGCGAGGTTGCTCAGATTGAGCAGATCGGTGAGCTCTTCGGCGCTGCGCTGCCAGTCGACGCAGTCGACGACCACCACCGGAATGGCGTGGTCGAGCATCTGCAGATACTTCGGCTGGATGTAGGCGGCATTGCCGAGCACGACGATCCGGCGCGGATTGATGAAGCGGATGAAGTCGTTGAACCGTTTTTCCGGAATCTCCAGCGAGGCGGAGTTCTTCGATTTCGGCGGGCAGAAGAAGATGCGGCTGTCGCCGGATTCGCGGGTGGGCAGCAGAATGTAGGGCTGACGGCTTTCATTCTGGATCAGCTCCGCCAGCAGCCGGGGGCTCTTGTAGTTGCCGGTCAGGACCAGCGTGACGATCCGGTCCCGCGGCCCGTTGACGGCCCAGGGGGCGGCGGCGGCTC
>CAZPWP010000320.1:0-2984 GCA_964590295.1 uncultured Victivallis sp. | reverse complement strand
GCATTGATTTGCTCTGGGTTATAATAGCACATGGAATTCTATTCTTCAAGTCCATCAGGTTTTCTCCTCATTTCTTCCTCAAGGGATCCCTGGAAGTCCTCTGTTGATAGTTTCCGGAAATCCAGCGGTTCATTTTTAACGCATGGAAAGTTTCCTGCCGGAAACAATCTTCGCCTTCACAAGATTCGGGACAATAACAAAAGGAAGGCTTTAACAATAAAATCCGCCGGCTGATCAAGCAGGCGGATGGCTTTCGGGATCGTGAATACTTCAAGTTGAAAATTGATCAGCTCCCCGAAATTTCGAGCGTGAAAGAGGTGTGACTTATGGCAAAGACCGTCGAAGAGGCAATTTTTCTCCGGGCAGAATACGGTAGATATCGGGCGTTCCGGTGAATCGGTTTCGGAGTGCATCCCAGTCGAGCCGTGCCGGATCGTCACAGTGGAGAGCCAGCGCCGCCGCCTGCAGAAACACTCCCGGCAAATTCAGCCAGGGATTCAGCAGTAGCGTTTCCGGAAACGCCGAGCGGATCCAGCGGATTCCCTGAACGAGTTCGGGCAGAGGCCATCCCCGGAGGACGAGCATCAGATCGTATCCCGCCTCCGGAGTTCCGGTGAGCCGCTGCAGCCGGTAACGGACTACCGGCATTCCGGCGATCTGCGCAACTTCGGATTCCGCTGCAGCCTCCCGCAGAGGGAAAGCGCGCCCCGCACCGTCGGCGTCGATTCCCTGAAGTACGCCCGGCGGCAGAAACGACAGAAGTTCCCGTTCTGCCGCACAGTTATCCAGACGACGCCGGTAGTCCTCGGCGGCCCGCGGCTGGTTGTTCCAGCTGTACGGATATCCGACGCTCGCCTCAAGCAGAAACAGCTTCTCCGGAGGCAGTTCGGCGATTTCACGGTAAAGCAGGAACCACTCCTGCACGCGCCAGCAGCGTGCACCGCAGCACCAGTTCCAGATCAGCAGGGCGGCCAGCGGCAGGGTGAGCACGGGGGCGAGTACGGGGCGGAACTGAGAAAAACGTGTTTTCAACCGGTGGAAGAGTTCTTCCACCCCCATCCCGGCCAGGATCGCCGTGGGAACCGTCAGCGGCAGGTAGACCCGGGCTGCTCCTGCATTGGTGGCGAGTGCCGAACCGTATGCCGCAGCGTAGAACAGCAGCAACGGCCGGCCGCGCCGGAAACGCAGCAGTATGCCGATGAATGCGAGCAGCAGCACGGCCGGACCGTTCAATTGCAGCATGGAATCAGAACTTATCTCCAGAAGCTGCCGGCAACTGGTGACGGGAACTCCCCAGACCCGCGCTGCCTGCAGCGCCTGATAATTCATTCCATACCAGAACAAAGTGAGCACGATTCCGGCAATCAGCACCTTCCGCAGCGGCAACCGGGAGAAGGGGAGTTTCCGGCAGAAGAAATATCCGATCAGCGTGATTGTGCCGAGGTAGAGAATCGAGGTCGGCAGCGTCAGCACCGCTCCGGCACCGCCGAGGAACACCATCGTTCCCGGCAGAAAACGGTGACGTTTCAGCCGGAATTTCCCCGCCAGCAGAAATCCCGCGGCGAAGAGCATCAGAAAGAAGAGCTGCAGACTGTAGCCGCGCGCCTGTTGTGCATAGAGAAATGCCGGGTGGCAGAGAGCAAAGAGCAGTGTCGCAACCCATGCGGCGATCCGCCTCCGGCTCCACAGAAAGGCGATCAGCGGCATCAGCAAAAGCGAACCGATTCCCGCCAGCAGCGCGGGCAGACGGATGGTCCACGGCGAATCGAAGAGCGCGACACAGAGCTTGACTCCCAGTGTGTTGAGCGGGTGGTTATTCGGCAAAGCGAGATCGGTGAAGATCCGGGAGAGCGGCAATGGTGCAAAGTTGCCCAGCGTCCAGATTTCGTCATATTCCAGCCCGGAATTTACATTGGTAAAACGCGTTGCCACGCCGATGAGGAGTGTGCCGATCCAGAGCAGGCGGAAGATCTTTCTGCGGGAATCAATGGAGGAGGGCATTTCTGGACTTCCTCTCCTGTTCAGGGGAACGCCGCGGCGAAACGTCGCGCTTCGGCGTCGGCTTCGCGGATCGTTTCCAGATCGCGCTGCGGCTCCGGCGGACAGGCGTTCATCGTCGCTTCGATGATCCGCCAAATCCGGGAGAAGGCGATCTCGCCGCGCCGGAACTTCTCCACCGCGACTTCGTTGGCCGCATTCATCACCGCCGGCATGGTGCCGCCGCGCCGCATCGCCTCCTGGGCGAACTCCAGCGACGGGAACCGTTTCCGGTCCGGCAGGTGGAATTCAAGGTTCAGTCGCGCGGCGAAGTCCAGCCGCGGCAGCTCCCCCCCGGCGGAGCGTTCCGGAAAGGTCAGCGCATACTGGATGGCGAACCGCATATCCGGCTTCGACATCTGCGCGATGAAACTGCCGTCGCACAGCTCCACCATCGAATGGATCAGCGACTGCGGATGAATCACCACCTGCAATCGCTCCGGCGGAATCCGGAAGAGGTGATGAGCCTCCACCAGCTCCAGCGCCTTGTTCATCAGCGAGGCGGAGTCGATCGTCACCTTCGGCCCCATGTTCCAGGTCGGATGGGCGAGGGCATCATCGAGTGTGGCGGCGGCGATCCGCTCCGTACTCCAGTCGCGGAACGGCCCTCCCGACGCGGTGAGCCAGAGCTGCTTCACTTCGGCGGGAGCGCGTCCGGCGAAGCACTGGAAGATCGCCGAGTGTTCGCTGTCCACCGGCACGATCGAACCGCCCGGGGAGGCATCCAGTTCGCGCTGGACCAGTTCCCCCGCCATCACCAGTACCTCCTTACTGGCGAGTGCGATCTGTTTCCCGGCCCGGAGTGCTGCGATCACCGGCTCCAGTCCGCCGGTTCCGACGATGGCGCAGAGCACGATATCGGTCTCCGGCGCGGTGACCAGCTCCCGCACCGCATAGAATCCGGCGGCGCAGGGTTGTCCCTGCGGGAGCAGCGCCTTCAACTCTGC
>CAZPWP010000319.1:0-2985 GCA_964590295.1 uncultured Victivallis sp. | reverse complement strand
ATGCACCCCCCACAGCATCGGCCAACTGGCCGGAATCTACCCCTATGCTGTTCTGTCGAAGAAGGATCCCGCCCAGCTTGCGGCGATCCGGAACTACATCGATTCAAAGGCGGAATGCGGCAACATGTACCAGCCCGGCAGCGGCATCTGCTCCTGGCACCTCTGTTTGGAGGCGATCACCTGCGCCCGCCTGGGCGACGGCGAAGCGGCGTTCCGGCTGCTGGAAGAGACCGCGCGGCAGACCAGTTTGAGAACGGTGTGCCGAACCCCGCCCCGGCGGCCCCGACACACTGGCGGGAATTCGCATTCCGGCTCCAGAATCTCGGCGGCGGCAGGGTCGAGGCGGAATTTCAGGACGGCAGAGAGGCGACCTTCCGCATTCTGCCGCCTACGGCGGAGCAGATCTCATCTCAGAGCAGTCTCATCGCCTTCAGACTGCGGTAGGCGGTCGGTGTGACGATGATGTGGTCGAACAGGGAGATGCCGAGCGGAGAGAGCGCCGCCGCAAGGCTCCGGGTGAGCCGGATGTCGTCCGGCGAAGGATCGCAGACCCCCGACGGATGGTTGTGCGCGGCGATCACTCCGCCGGCCCGCGCCAGCAGCGCCCGCTCAGCGATCTCCCGCGCGTAGACCGGCGCGCGGTCCACCGTGCCCGGATAGGTTTCATAGGTGATGAGGTGGTTCTGCGTGTTCAGAAAGAGCACCATGAAGGTCTCCTTCCGCCCGCCGCCGAGCTTCATGCGCAGAAAATCGACCACTCTGCCGGTGGAGTCGAGCACGTCCACGCTCCGTGCCTTCTGTTCGAGATATTCGGCGCAGAGCTGTTTGAGCAGTACGATCAGCGTGGCGGCGTGCGGCCCGATGCCGTCGATTTCAAGCAGTTCGGAGGGCGGAGCGTCCAGCACCTTCTCCACCGAACCGTAGCGCTCGAGCAGGAGTTTGGCCAGCGGCTTCACGTCGCGTCGCGGAATGGCGAACATCAGCAGCAGCTCCAGCGCCTCGTAGTCCTGCAGCCCGATCAGCCCGGCGCGCAGAAACCGTTCCCGCAGCCGCCGGCGGTGCCCGGCGACCTCAGCCATGACGCGCCTCCGGCTTTCTCGCCCAGAAACTGAAGAGTTCAAAGTGACCGGTGCGCGGAAACATGTTGACTCCGCGCAGATGATTCAACTTGAATCCCCCCTTCCGCAGCCGGAGCGCATCCCGCACCCAGGTGGAGGGATTGCACGAAATGTAAACCAGAAAGCGCAGCGGACTCTCCACCAGGTTGCGCATCGCCTGCGGCGAGAGCCCGGTGCGCGGCGGATCGACCACCAGCAGTGTCCCGGCCGGATCGAATTCCGGACTCCGGCCGAACGCGTCGGCGGCGTCCCCGGCGACCACCTCCGGCTCGGCCACTCCGTACCGCCGCAGATTGTAGCGGCAGGCCGCCGCGGCCGCTTCGTCCGACTCCACCGCCAGAATGTCGCGGATCCCCCGGTGCGCGGCGGCGGCGGCGAACAGCCCGACTCCGCAGTAGAGATCGATCACCCGGCGCGGCGCCAGGCGCTCCAGCACCGATTCGAATTCGGCGACCAGTACCGCGCATCCCGCCGGATTCACCTGGAAGAAACTCCCGCACGGCACCGACAGTTCGCCGAAGGGAACCGTTTCGCGCAGCCAGGTGAGGTTGGCGGCCGGGCGGTTGCGCCAGAAGCGCACGCCGTCGCGGTCAGTCCGGCGGAAGGTGACGTCCATCCCCTCGTGCAGGGAGTGCAGAAACGACTTGTCAACGCGGAGCCGGGCCAGTTCGGCGTTGATCTCCGGATGCGCCAGAGGACAGCGTTCGATGTCGGTCACAGTCGTGTTGTCCGCCATCACATAGCCGAGTTCGGTCCGGCCGCCGGATTTGTGGACGTGCAGAACAATCTTGTCGCGGTATCTCTCCGCGGGAAGCGGAGCGGCGAAGGCCGCGACCACGCCGGGCGCCGGCTCGATCCCCGCCCCGGTCAGCAGATCGGCCAGCTGGGCGGACTTGAGTTCCGCCTCCAGCCCGTATTCCGCGTGGCGGTAACAGCAGCCGGGGCAGCGCCCGAAACAGGGGCAGCCCGGTTCGATCCGCCGCGGACTGGTTTTTCCGAAACGGACCACCGCGCCGCGCGAATAGTTCTTCTTCTTTGCCGTGATCCGGCCGATCAGCCGTTCTCCGGGCAGTGTGCGGGGCAGGAACACCACCTCCCCGTCACAGCGGGTCAGGCCGTCGCCCCCGAACACGGTTTTCTCAATTTCACACTGAAATTCGGTGCCGATCTGCATGGTTCCGGACTCTCTTTCTCGATTGTTCCGCCGACTAATATATCTTGATTTCTGCGAAATTGCGAAAAAAATAATGAAAAAAAGGTGAAAGATTCCTCCGGCGGGAGTATATTATCCTAACTGGTTCTGTTTTTATTTTCATACGGTAAGGAATTTTCAGGAGGATTGCCATGCAGGTTCCGTTGCTTGATCTCCGGGCGCAGTATGCGTCGATGAAAGATGAAATTATCGCGGAAATTTCCGAAATCTGCGACTCCCAGCGGTTCATTCTCGGTCCCAAGGTGGAGAAGCTCGAAACCGAAGTCGCCGCCTACTGCCGGAGCACCGGCGCGGTCGGCGTCACCAGCGGTTCGGACGCTCTGATCATCGCCCTGATGGTCGAGGGAATCAAGGCGGGCGACGAGGTGATCACCACCCCGTTCACCTTCTTCGCCACCGTCGGCGCGATCGTCCGGGTCGGCGCCACGCCGGTCTTCGCGGACATCGATCCGATCACCTTCAACATCGATCCGAAGAAGATCGAGGAGAAGGTCACGCCGCGCACGAAGGCGATCATTCCGGTCCACCTCTTCGGCCAGGCTGCAGATATGGATCCGATCATGGAGATCGCCCGCAAACACAATCTGGTCGTCATCGAAGACGCCTGCCAGGCAATCGGCGCCGAATACAAGGGCCGCCGGGTCGGCTCGATCG
>CAZPWP010000318.1:0-2993 GCA_964590295.1 uncultured Victivallis sp. | reverse complement strand
AAATCAATGCTCATTGACAAGGCATCCATTCCTTCACAAAATCTGGGACAATAACTATCTTCCCGAAAATACAAGCCCGCGAAGATTTCTTCCGAAAAACCGGAACTCACGCGTCGGCGGGCTGCTGGCAGCGGCGGTACTCCCCGGGCGGCATCCCCGAACTGCGCCGGAACGCGCGGTAGAAACTCTCCAGATTCTCAAATCCGCACGCCTCGGCGATCTCCTTGATGTTGTCATCACTGCTCGCCAAGCGGGTCCGCGCCAGCCGCAGCCGGTAGTTCAGCAGATACTGGTGCGGACTGCTGTGCAGATGACGCGAAAACAATGCGTACAGATAGGGTTCGCTGACTCCCGCGTGGCGCGCCATGTCGCTGACGCTGAAGTGAAAGCTCTCCGCCCCGTGCAGCAGCTCCAACGCCCGCGCCAGCGGCTTGGGATAGGCGGCCTGCCGGTTCCGGCAGTTCCCGAGATAGGCCTCCCACACCAGCCGCCGATGCAGGTAATCGCACAGAATCTCCCGGTCGATCGCCTCGTCGTGAAACCGTTCGATCGCCTCCCGGACGAAATCCTCGAGGCCCGCCTCGTCCGTCCACCGGGAGACACGCGGCATCACCCGCCGGTCCTCCGTAACTGCAAATCGCACCGTGAGACAGCGATAGGGATCCTCCTTCGGCGTCCGGCAAACCGTCTTATCTCCCGCAATATGCCAGAAAATCGTACCGCGCCCGAAGGTGCGCAGCTCCCCGTCCTGCTCAAAAAAAACCTTTCCGCCGGTCAGCACCTCACAAAGTTCCATCCCGTGATCAATCACCACCGGCTTCACGATCCGGTCCGACGGCGCACTGAAAAAACCGACTCCACACAACGCAAAGGGAACATGGATTGTGCTCATTTTCCCCCTCCACAATAGACAGTTTGTTAAAAAAATCATAGATTTTGTTAATTGCGTTTTCTCATTTTAGTAATAAAATATATAAAGAAGCGCTTTTTGCAATATGTTTTTTGCAAAAAGAAAGAAAATTACCGAAACATGGGAGTGAGGTAAAATGTTTCAGACCGCAGTGCAGCTCTATTCATTCCGGGAACAGTGCGCCAAAGATTTCGTCGACATGCTCAAACTGGTGGCCATCATCGGCTTCAAGGGCGTGGAACCCGCCGGATTCTACGATCTGACACCGAAAGAGTTCAAGAAGATCGTCAACGATCTCGGCATGGAGGTCTGCTCCGCCCACGGTCCGTGGATCCGCTCGCTGGAAATGATTCCGGAAGCGGTCGACACCCTCGGCGAACTCGGACTTTCCACCGCCGTCTGCGGATACGGTCGGAACGACTTCAAGACGCTCGATGACATCAAGCGCACCGCCGATCTCACCAACGCCATTCAGGCGAAACTCGAATCCCTCGGCATCACCCTCTTCCAGCACAACCACTCCTGGGAGTTCAACCAGATCGGCGACCGCCTCGGCTATGAGATCTACGCCGAACTCTGCCCGAAGGTCAAATTCGAACTCGACTGCTACTGGTCGGCCAACTTCGGCAAGGTCGATCCGGTCAAGATGATGAAGCAGTTCCGCGACCGGACCATCCTCATCCACATGAAGGACGGCGTGCTCGATCCGGATATCCCGATGCTCCCGCTCGGCTCCGGCAAACTGCCGATTCCGGAGATCCTCGCCGCCGCCGATCCGAAGCTGGTCAAGTGGGTCATCGTCGAACTCGACAACTGCGTGATCGACATGTACCGCGCGATGAAGAAGAGCTATCAGTATCTGACCACCAATGGCCTCACCGGCGGCAACCGCTAGTCTTTTCAGCAAGGAGAATTCCATCATCATGAGCAAAACCAGAATCGGCGTCATCGGTTGCGGCATGATTTCCGACACCTACTTCAACGCGGCCAAGCGGTTCGGCAACATCGAAGTCGCCGCCTGCGCCGACATCGACATGGAGGTCGCGAAGAAGAAGGCCGAAGCGCACGAAAACCTCTTCCCCGCCAAAACCGTCGATGAACTGCTCGCGGATCCCTCGATCGAGCTGGTCATCAACCTGACCGTGCCGAAAGCGCACGCCGCAGTGGATATGCAGATCCTCCGCGCCGGGAAGCACGCCTATTCGGAGAAGCCGATCGGCGTCGATCTCGACCAAGCCCGCGAAGTGATGAAACTCGCCGTCGAAAAGAACCTGCGCATCGGCTGCGCGCCGGACACCTTCCTCGGCGGCGGCCAGCAGACCGCGCGCAAACTGATCGATGACGGCTGGATCGGCAAACCGATCGCCGGAACCGCGATGGTGCTCGGCCGCGGACCGGAAAAGTGGGCGCACGCCCCCTTCTTCTACGATTACGGCGCAGGTCCCATGCTCGACCTCGGTCCCTACTACATCACCGCGCTCATCAACCTGCTCGGCCCGGCGAAGAGCGTCACCGCGATGACGACCAAGGGGGCCGACACCCGCGTCGGCGGTCCGGATACCGTGCCGCACGTCTACCCGATCAACGTCACCACCCACCTGACCGGCGTGATCGAATTCCAGTGCGGCGCGCTGATCACCGTCATTACCAGTTTCGAGGTTTACAAGCACGGCCACGCACCGATCGAGATCTACGGCAGCGAGGGGACGCTTCAGGCGCCCGACCCGAACACCTTCGGCGGCCCGGTGAAGCTCTTCCGCAACGGCTACAAGGAGTGGGTGGAATGCCCGCTGTCGCACGGCTACACCGCCAATTCGCGCAGCATCGGCGCGGCGGACATCATCAATGCGCTGAAGTCGGGGCGGCCGCACCGCGCTTCCGGCGAACTCGCGTTCCATGCGCTGGAAATCATGCTCGCTTTCGACAAGTCGAGCAAGCTCGGCGCCAAGGTGATGCTCGAATCGACCTGCAAGCAGCCCGCGCCGCTTCCGCTCGGCCTGGAGGACGGCGAACTCGACGACTGAGTGCCGGACTGAAACAGCGAACCGCCGCGGAATGGGTTCTCCGTTCCGCGGCTTTTTTC
>CAZPWP010000317.1:2126-3000 GCA_964590295.1 uncultured Victivallis sp. | reverse complement strand
ACCGTCTTCGCCCACCGAAGAGGTCTGGAGGGCGTCCGGCCCTCCGGCTCCCGCAACCGGCAAACTTGCCGCGGCAGTCTGCCCGTCTCCCCCTCGCCATGGGGCCGGCCGGGCGCTTACTTCTCAAAATACGTTCCTTTCCGTCAAAGACCGTCGAAGAGGCCATTTTTCCCTCCCGCCGGAACAATCCGCCGATTTTCGCCCCTGGAACGATTGACAAATCCCCCCCGATCCGTTACATTATGGAACGACGGATTTTCATCAACCCATGTATCACGGAAAAGCGCATTCTGCAAATGAAATACGAAGCGGTCATCGGCCTTGAAGTGCACGTCCAGATTCGGACGGCGAGCAAGATGTTCTGTTCCTGCCCCAACCGGTACGGCGCGGAACCCAACACCCTGGTCTGCCCGGTCTGTCTCGGCTACCCCGGGACTCTCCCCGTTCCCAACCGCGAGGCGATCCGGAAGGCGGTCCGGGCCGGACTCCTCACCGGGTGCGCCATCGCCAAATTCAGCAAGTTCGACCGGAAAAGCTACTTCTACCCCGACCTGGCCAAGAACTACCAGATCAGCCAGTACGACCTGCCCTTCTGCTCCGCCGGGCGGCTGCGGATCTCCGGCAAAGGCTTCTCCGGCGCGGAACTGCCGGAGAAATACGTCGGAATCACCCGCATCCACCTCGAGGAGGATCCCGCCAAACTCACCCACGGCGCCGGCGCCTCCGGAGCGGACTACAACCGTTCGGGCGTCCCGCTCCTCGAAGTGGTCAGCGAACCGGATATGCGCAGCGCCGACGAGGCCTACGCTTATCTCGCCCGCCTCAAGGAGATCATGCAGTACGGCGACATCAGCGACTGCGACATGGAGAAAGG
>CAZPWP010000317.1:0-2116 GCA_964590295.1 uncultured Victivallis sp. | reverse complement strand
CGACGTGAACCTCTCCCTCCGCCCGGTCGGGCAGAAGGAGTTCGGCACCAGGATCGAGCTCAAGAACCTCAACAGCTTCCGCGCCGTCCACCGCGCGATCGAGTATGAGATCTGGCGGCAGTCCGACCTCCTCGACAGGGGCGGTTCGCTCCGCCAGGAGACCCGCGCCTGGAACGACGAAAGCGGCGAAAGCCGCCTCCTGCGCACCAAGGAGCAGGCCCACGACTACCGTTACTTCCCCGATCCGGACCTGATGCCGGTGATCTTCACCGACGAGGAGATCGAGGAGATCCGCCGCTCCCTGCCGGAACTGCCCGAGGCGAAGCGGACCCGCTTCGTCGAGCGTTTCGGGCTGACCGCCTACGACGCCGAAGTCCTGACGCTCGACCGCGCCGTGGCCGCCTACTTCGACGAGGCCGCGCGGCGGAGCCGGGCCCCGAAGCTGGTGGCGAACTGGATCCTCTCCGAACTGCTCCGGCTGCTCGGCGAGGAGAAGATCGCGATCGACGAGTGCCGGATCGCGCCGAAAGCGCTCGCCGAACTGGTCGATCTCATCGAGGACAAGACGATCAACGGCAAAATCGCCAAGGAGGTGTTCGCCGAAATGTTCGCCACCGGGGAATCCCCCGCCGCCATCGTCAAGGCGAAGGGGCTGGTTCAGGTGAGCGACGCCGGCGCGATCGCCGCGGTGGTCGCCGACGCGATCAAGGCCAATCCGGCGCAGGTCGAACAGTATCTGGCGGGCAATGAGAAAGTGCTGCAGTTCCTCGTCGGCCAGACGATGAAGCTCAGCCGGGGCAAGGCGAATCCGCAGCTGGTGATCGCCGAACTCCGAAAACAGCTTGCAAAGTAGGAGCGTGTCCCGCCGTGCTGGTTTCGACGCAGCTGATCGTGCTTTCGAAGCGGCCCTTCCGGGAGAGTTCGCTGCTGCTGTCGGGATTGAGTCCCGACTGCGGACGGCTCGACCTGGTGGCGAACGGCGCGCAGAAGCTCTCGGCGAAGAGCTTCCCCGCCGTCGATCTCTTCCGGGAACTGGAGGTGGAGTTCGACGACGCGGGCGGAAGCGACCTCCGCACCGCGCGCCGGATGGAGATCGCCGCGGAATTCGACGCGGTCGCGGAGAATCCGCGTCACTTCCGGATGGCGGGGCGGATCGGCTCGTTTCTGCTGAAGAACGCCGTGCCGAACGTGCCGCTGCCCTACACCTACGACGCGCTCAGGTCGGTGCTCCGCCGGCTCAGCGCGCCGGCCGGGGAGGAGGGGTGGAGTCTGGTCCAGTGTTCGGTGGTCCTCAAGACCGCCTACCTCTACGAGAACGGCCTGCTGCCGGAGGGGTCCGACCCCCGCCAGAACGATTTTCTGGAGAATCTCGTCGCCGCCGGGATCGAAAACGCCGCGCTGCCCGCCTGCCGCCCCGACTACTGGAAGACCGTCAACGAGTGGCTCTCCTCGCTGCTCGACTTCCACCATCTGGCGCGGTGAGGCGCGCGGAGGCGTCACATCTCCAGCACCTCCCGCACGGTGATGCGCTCCACCTTCCATCTGCCGTCAAGCAGCTTCAGCGAACAGAAGAGGTCGCGCACCTCCGAGACGGAGCGGCCGTCCTTGCTTCTCCCCTCGAGGATGCCGGTGAAGACGGCGCTCGCCTCGTCCGGCGGCGCGACGGAGATCTCCAGATCGCGCATCTTGACCGAAACGCTCGTGAAAAGCGCCCGGAACCGGGTCAGCGTCGAGGCGATCTCCACGTCGGAGAGTTCGCCCGAGAACATCTCATGCCTGAAATCGAACCGGCAGCGGGGGGCGAAGAGCGACTCCACCTGCCGGATCTTCCGCAGCCCGGAGGCGGCCGTTTCCCCCGACCCCTTGGTCGCGAGCGAACAGAGCTCCCGCAGCGTGCGGCGGATCCGCCCCTCCTCGCCGGCGCGCAGAAAATGCCACGCCGTCGCGCCGCCCGCGGCGAGAACGAAGACGAGAAGAGCGGAAATGAGAATGCGTTTTCTGAATTTCATCGATGACTGCACTTTCCTCCGCCGGATCAGAAGAGGGGCGATCCGGCGATTTTGCTCGAAAGCACCTGCCCGAAACGGTGCTGCTCCATCGGCTGACTGCGGTTGTC
>CAZPWP010000316.1:0-3009 GCA_964590295.1 uncultured Victivallis sp. | reverse complement strand
GCTGACCGCGCTTAACAGAGCGCGGGCCAAGCCGTAGAGACATGCTTCGCCGGTAAGCGCCCAGCCAACCCCATGGTGAGGGGGGGGGGAGCAGGGGGTTGGCTGGGCGTTTACGTAAGAACATAGCACGTGAGGTTGCTCAAATCCAGATGGGGCCGGCTGGGCGGATACTTTGGCAGAGATGTATCTGGCGGGCGTGTCCGTCTGCCGCGTGGAGGATATCACCGAAGCCCTGTGGAGCGCAAAGGCAGGTTCCAGCACGGCAAGTGAATTAAATCAAAAGATTTACGGTAAAATTGAGGGATGGCGTAAACAGCCGATTCCCGGCGAACATCCGTATGTTTTTGTCGATGGAGTCTATCGGAAGCGAAGTTGGTGCGGAGAGGTTCAGAACGTTTCTGTTCCGGTTGCGGTCGGGGGGAACGACGAGGGATACCGCGAAATCCCCGGCGTCGCGGAAGGCGGCCGGGAGGACAGGGAATCCTGGAGCAACTTTCTGCGTTACTTGAAAGAACGTGGACGCAAAGACATGAGTACTTGCAAACTTTACGAAGGCGGTATAAGGGGAAAAGGCGGGAGGCTCCGCCTGCGCAACCGACCTGCTCCTTCGGAGCTCTCCGGCCGGTCGGTTGCTTCGGCGGCGCCGGCTCACGTTTGTCATCTGCAATCGCTCAGAAACAAATGTGCGCAAAATATCGGACACTACCCATGCCTGATTCCTTCTCCGGATTCAATTTGCTTGAAATGGAGAATGCAACTGTCGAAATCGCCTTCCAGCCCCACCCGGATCCCCAGCTCAGAGAGCCCCTGCCCCGACATCGGGCGCGGCGGCGATTCCTTCACGTGACAGAAAGGATCCCATCCGGCACCGATCCGGCCATAGCGCTCGATCGCGTAGAGCGCCTCCGGCTTCAGGCCCTCCATATGCAGATTCGGCAACTGTTCCGCAAACTGCAGGCCATGTCCAAAAACGAAGAGCAGTGCTTCGGAACCGTCAGGCAGCGCAAATTCATATGCGGCAAATCCATCCTGCCGCCACACCGCCAGCCGGTAGAACTCCCCGCGCGCGACAATATGCCGGATTTTCCGGTTGAGTTCGAGATAGCTCCGGCACTCCGCCAGTTCCTCCGGAGAGCTTTTATCCAGCGGGATGCCGACCGAGGGCCACCCCATCATCGCCGCATGCGCCATGAAACTCAACGGAATATCCCGTCGATTGAAAAAACGCGAATAACTCCGGCTGATCTGACAGCCGCCGCCTGCCATCTTCGGAAAGTGCAGGAAGGTGAATCCCTCCTCAATGTCGAGCACGTCGAGCGTATCCTGATTGTCGCTCCGATTGATCCGGGCGAAATAACGATCCATCGCCAGATCACCCCGCCCGCTGCCGCTGGCGCAGTTCTCGAAGATGACCTGCGGAAACTCCTCCGTCAATCTTCGCATCAGCTCGTAGAAATTCAGCATGTACCGCAGCCGCATGCCGCGCCGGTCCGGCACTTCCGGAATCTCCAGATAGCGGTTGAGATCCATCTTGAAATAGGCGATGTCGTTCTCCGCGATCAGCCGCCGCAGAACGCCGTGGATGTAATCGAGCACATCATTCCGCGCCAGGTTGAGCAAAGAGTAATCCCGGCGGTCGATCCGCCACTCCGGATGCTCCCGGGAAATGGTACTCTGCGCATCAATCCGCTCGAATTCCACCCACAGTCCGAACCGCATTCCGCAGCGACGTACCTCATCGACGACCCGGGCGAAGCCTCCGGGGAACTTCCCGCGATCGATCTCCCAGTCACCCATGCTCTTCTGCCAGCCGGCGTCGATGATAAAGAGTTCGCAGCCGATCGCCGCCGCCGGCGGAATCAGCCGGAGCACGTTCTCCTCGGTCACCTCCGTCCCGCGAATGCAGGAATAGGTATTGAACACCACCGGCATGACCTTTCCACGCATCGCGACAGGATAGAGTTCGGCCGCCGAATAACGGCGGATCATCCGTGACATGCCGCCGAATCCCGACCGGGTGAAACCACCCAGGAATACCGGCGCGGCGAAACGTTCCCCGGGAGCAAGTTCCAACTCGAAATCGAAGTTGTTCAATCCGCCGGAGACCCGCGTCTCTCCGAAGGCGTCCCGCTCGATGATGAACTTCCAGTCGCCGCTCCAGAGCAGTGTTCCGAACCACACCGCTCCGGAACATTCATCAGCATTGCCCGGATCAAAGGCGAAAAACGGCACGCAGGTGTGGCCGCTGATTCCATTGCGGCTCTCCAGCACCCGTTCGCCGGGGTCGACCACGGAACGGCGGACCTGATACTCCTGCCCCCACTCCCCCTGCATGGTCGTCAGCCGGGGCGCCCTGCCCCGCGGCAGACTCCAGACGGCGGAGAAGAGATTTTCCAGCCGGACCGCTTCCGCGCCATCGTTGACCACCTCAACCCGGCGGGCGAGCAGCTCCGCGCCGGAATGGAGTTCATAATGGAGCAGAAACCGGAGTCCAACCGCCTCATCGGCAAGTTCGACCGTCAGATGATCCTCCCCCTCCAGCCGGTATCCGGCATACTGCGGCGCCAGCGCACAGTCCGGCGCGGAGAGCTTCAGGCAGGGTTCGTAATGAAATCCGACCGAATAAAACGAATACTCCAGACGACTCTGCTTCGCCCGGGAACAGTAATGCGAGAGAGAAAACCAGGTGCTCTCTTCCGGCGCGGGCAGATCCTCCAGCCGGTCGACGCGGCCGCCCCAGTGAAGATTGACCGGCAGTCCGGCGGCGGAGATTCCGAAGGCATAAGAGGTGTGTTCTGTATTCAGCAGAAAAATTTTTTTCTCTTCATCAAAGATAATCGACATGGCTTCACCCGTTGAATTTTTTCACTGCCGTCCCATACTTCTTTGAAATTGTCATTTTCAGCCTCCTGTTTGAGTTTGCATTGATTGTTTTCTGAAATTACCCATTTCCGGTTTTTCCTTTCTGTTGCGTTGGATGATACGGGAGCGAATCCTGGTAAATATGCC
>CAZPWP010000315.1:0-3010 GCA_964590295.1 uncultured Victivallis sp. | reverse complement strand
TATGGAATCCGGCTGCCGCAAAGATCACATTCCGCTCATCGCCCGGGCTGCCGCGATCAATACGGTGTGAAACCGAGATCGCTCACTTCGAAGAAGACGTCCGGCTGTTCCCAGGCGAAGAAATTCAGCGAAACCGCATTCCGCCCTTCCGGCAGAGTCAGGACCGCCTCAAACGTCCGCCACTCCGGCTTCAGCGGGGTGCGCTTCAAAAGGTCGATCCGCTGCGCGCCGGCGAAACAGACCTCTTCGAGACGCGCCGTGCCGCGCGCCCGGAACGTGAGCCGATAGGAGGCGTTCGGCAGCAGATTCCCCACGTTCACCGACACCCCGGAAGCATCCTTTCCGCCGATGGCTCCGGCATCGACACGGAACCCGTTCGCCGTGGCGGAAAGGCGCTGATCCGCCTCTTTCCGGAACGGACGGAACGGACGCCCCTTCAAGAGTTCCCGCGGCGGCTGCAGCACGGTCAGATCGCCGTATTCCGCCGGACTTTTCTCGCCGCCGATGCCGCTCGCCCACTCCCGGTAATACGCCCGGCCGTTTCCGTCGTTGTTGTTCGCCAGCAGCGAGAAGCGGAGCGTCCCGTTCGGCGGGACCGTGAGCGGATACAGCTCCGAAAGCGGCAGCCGCAGACGGTAGACGGTTCGTCCGTTCCGCCGCTCCCCGGCGACGGCCGCGGTCCGCATCGGTTCATTTGCCGGCGTGTAACGCGCCGGCAGATCACCGCCGAACGGCGCGGCGAAGTTCTTCACCACACCGGCCCGCCCCTCCCGGTCCAGCGTCAGAACGAACTCAATCCGGTCGCCGGCCAGCCCTCTCCCGCCGCCGTCAAACGCAAATTGAATGCTGTCGCCTTTCCACGGAGCCTTCCCGGGAACCGGATGATGCACCGAATCTTCCAGCTCCGCATAGAGTTCGAAATTCTCCCGGTCCAGCGCGACGGAGAAGAATCCGGCCATCTCCCCCGCCCGGGCGGAGGCGTCGCACATCACCTTCTCTTCGAGCGCCATCCGGGGCGCACGCCGCCCGGCGGCGGTCAGTTCGAGATTTGCGTCAAAGAGCTTTCCCGGCAGGTAGTTCCCGTGCATCCTGTGCGACAGGGGCAGCGCCTTCCCCTGCGGAATCAGAACCTCGGCGCCGCGGCCCTTCGCCGCCGCGAGCAGTTTCCGGTCCGGATTGCGGGCGATGTAGTAGAACTCCGGAGCGAGCGTCATCTCCGCCGGACGGGATACCGGGCGGCCGTCCGCCTCGCAAACGGCGGACGCGGCGACGATTTTCGCCAGTTCCCGGTTGATCCGGACCGGGTTCTCCCCTTCGGTCCAGAAGATCAGCAGTTCCCCGGCGTCGCTCGAAAGCAGAATGCCGCACTGTTCCTTCCCGTCGCCGAAGCGGAATCCATCGTGCACGGTCAGCTTCCCCCGCACCAGATCGGAAAGCACATGCCACGCCAGCGCCTGATAGCGCGGCGCCAGAAACGGCGTCTTGCGGAAGAGCCCGGAGACGTGACCCGAATTGCCCGGATCGAACTTCTTCATCAACGGCAGGCACTCCTTCTCGAAGTTCTGCGCGTTGACGATGCAGAAGAAATCCACCTCCAGCGCCCCCTGGCGCACCTGATTGAGAAAATCGCAGAGCATGTTGCGCGCCAGCATCGGTTCACTCGGCCACGGAGAGGAGGCACGCAACAGCATCGCATGCCACTCGCTGCTGAGCCACGGCTTGCTTTTCCGGCCGAACTGTTTTTCCATCCGGCGGAACGGAGCCATCTGCACCCAGCTTCCATGCATTGGCAGAACATCGTAGTAACGGTCGCCGCCGAGCGTCAGAAGTTCCCGGTAGAACGGAAGATACCGCATGCCGATGCCGCCGAGGAGCACGACCGCCTCCGGATTTTCCTCCTTGACGGTCTCGTAACCGGCCTTCAGCAGGGCGACGAAGTTCTCCACGCTGTCGCTCCAGAAACAGGAGTAGCCGAGGAGATGCGGCTCATTCCAGAGCTCGTATTTCTTCACTCCGGGGTAGCGGCGCATCACCGCGCGGATGAAGTTCTTCCAGTCCTCCATCTGCCTGGGAATCACCGTCTTGAACTCCTGAATGCAGATGTTGACCCAGGTGGCGTCCGGCCGGGTGGAGGCCCAGCGGGGAGTTCCCATCAGATTGAGCGTGATGTCCGCTTCGGAGTAGCCGTGCTCCCGGGCGAGCTTCATGAATTCATCGAGCGCCTTCCAGTTCCAGACCCCCTTCTCCTTCTCCAGCGTCGCCCAGTCGATGTAGTGCACCCGGATCCCCCGGAACCCGACCAGCCGCGAAAGCGGCAGAAAGTCCCGATAACGGCTGAAGTGCGGCGACATGCCGAACACAGGCGAAATCTCCGCCACCGGCCGGGTGGGAGTGGCCACTCCGAACGGATGTTTCGTCACCGGCACCATCGTCTCCCCGGCGAGGGAATATTTCCTTGTGCGGCGATCCTGCCTGTAGACCCGGAACCGGTAACGTTCGGCGACGTCGCCGTCCACACTGCCGCTGCGGAAAAACTCCACCTCAAAATACCCCGGCGACGGCGGGAGCCAGCGCCATCCGGTTTCGTTGAACTCACGGCCGTCGACCTCTCCGGTGAAGACCGGTTTCCCGGTGACGTCGGTTACCTTCCCCCGAATGCGGTCACTCTCCGGAATCGGCCGTTCCCCTTTGAAACAAACCGTCTCCCCGATGCGCCACCAGTTGGCAAACGCGGTACCGCGGATTTTCAACGGCTCCTCCCCGATCGCCGCCAGTACGGCGGCCGACGCCAGAATCCATGCCAATTGTCTGCAAAGCATACAAAATCCTTTCGTTGTCCGATACGATAACTTCTCTCCCGCCGAAATGCAAGCGTCATTTGCGGAAGATTGCTCGAATCGGATGTTCAATCGACGTTTTCCCCGTAAAATCCGGTCCAGAAAATTCCCTTGTATCCGCCCAGATACATCTTCCCGGCAGGCGTGGTGGCGGCGTGTCCGTCGAGCCAGGC
>CAZPWP010000314.1:0-3010 GCA_964590295.1 uncultured Victivallis sp. | reverse complement strand
TCTGTCACAGTCAAGACTCGCGCTTCGCAGAATGAACTCGTGACAGTCTGGTACCGGATCCCGAAAAATTACCATCCGCGCCAGGGACAGATGTCACGGGTGCTGGTTCTCTTCGGCGGGCGCAACAATTCAGGCAAAGATATGGCCTCCGGCGGACTCGGCTGGGGGAAATGGGCCGATGACAACAACGCATTTCTCGTTTCTCCGGGCTTCAAAGACGACAACTACTGGGAGCCGGAAAAGTGGTCCGGCAGGGCACTGCTCAACGCGCTGGAGCAAATCCGGAAAAGATACAACATCTGTACCGATAAACTGCTCTTCTATGGCTACTCCGCCGGAAGTCAGTGCTCGAATCTGTTTCCCGCCTGGCGACCGCAGCTCACCCGTGCCTGGGTGTCACACGCCTGCGGCGTGTTCCATGAACCGACAGCCCGAATGCGCTTTGTGGCCGGACTTGTGACCTGCGGCGACGCCGATCATGCCCGTTATGTCATCAGCCGGAACTTCGTCGAAAACTGTCGGGGAAAGGGGATCAACATCATCTGGCGCTCTTTCCCCAATCATCCGCACGATGTTCCGCCGGATTCACTGCAGCTTGCGCGTGAGTTCCTGACCTATTACCATAAAGCCTGTTCTTCCGATTTGACCGGCAGAAATTCCAGCAGTAACAATATTCCCAGTTATCCTTACATCGGCGATGATCAGGAAGGGGTCTTCTACCGCGCCGACTCTCCGAAAGCGAAAAATATTCTGCCGGAGGACCGAGTCCTGCTGCCCGCTCTCTCCATCGCTCTGGCATGGGGAGAAGCGGAATGAAGCTCTGCACTGGTATTCTCTTCTTCTGTTTTGTGACATTCGGCACCGCCGCAGCCGAATTGACCGTCGATGGAGTCGAATTCGCATACAGGTTGCCTTCCGGACCGCCACAGGCAATCATGGTACTCTTCGGCGGTCGCAACTGGAAGGGTTCCGATACCTTGAAACGCTTCCGCTTCGATAATCTGGCTGATCGACACCGGCTGATTCTGCTTTCCCCCTCTTTCCGGGACCGCAACTACTGGGAACCGGAGAAGTGGTCCGGTCCTGCACTTCTGCGTGCCGCAGCCGAACTGGAACGGCGTTGCCGCATGCCGTCGCGCCCGCTGTTCTTCTACGGCTATTCCGCCGGAGGTCAATGCGCCAGTCTCTTTTACGCCTGGATGCCGGAAAAAGTCGCAGCATGGGCAGCCCATGCCTGCGGCGTCTACCCGCAGAAAATCACTCGCGCTCTTGCTCCGGCGCTCATCACCTGCGGAATCGAGGATACGGATCGCTACCGGATCAGCCGCTCTTTCATCTGCCGTTACCGCGAGGCCGATGGAGAACTGCTCTGGAAACCCTTTCCCGGCGGCCATGAACTCAATCCAGAAGCTCTCGAACTTGCCAGAGCCTGGTTCGATGCGCTGCTTTCCGGAGCCGCCGCACTCGAGTACGGTGAAGATGACACCATGCAGATCATCCCGGATATCGATATCGAATTCCGCAATCCGCTTTATACACCTCAAATTCGTAAACTGTGGCTCAAATGATGGAATTCACTTATGACGGCATGGTTCGATGGGGATTCGGGTTCTACAATCCCAATCACGCAGCCGCACTCTTCGCGGCGCTGCTCCCTTTTCTGTGGGCCGCGTGGGAAAGATTTCCACGCCCCGTCTGCCGGATTCCGATTGCGGCAGCCATTCTGCTCACCTTCACGGCTCTCGCTTTGACCTTTTCCAGAACCGGGGCGGTGGTTGCTGTTCTTGAACTGATACTTTACTTCGGCTGCCGAAAATGCTCTGCTGCCACGCTGCGGCGCGGTGCCATATTGCTGGTCCTGCTGTTTTTCGCATTCCTGGCCGCCGGAGTGGTGGCGCGATTCACGCTTGATCGCGCCGTAACCAACCGGCTTGCCATCTGGCAGGCCGGAGCCTCGCTCTTTGCCGCCAATCCCCTCGGTGTCGGTCACGGTAATTCCGGAGTCATCGCCTCCGCTTTTCTGCTGCCGTCCAGAATCGTCTGCCGCACCCTGGTCAATTCTCATCTGACGCTGCTGGTGGAATACGGTATCTTCGCAGGCATGCTCTGGTTCGGGTTTCTCTTCTATGCCCTGCTCAACGGTTTCCGTTATCGTGCAGCGCACATCTCCCTGATCGGTCTGGCCATCTCCGCCTTTTCGAGTTCGATCTTCGATGGAGGAATCCTGTTTGATTTCCGTGAAGCCGGGGGAGTGTCACGCCTGAATCAATGCCTTTCCTGGGGGATGTTGCTCCTCTATCTCGGCTTAATCGTGTTTCTCTCTCTCGGGCGTTTTCATTGGAAGCGGGCGGCCATTGCCGCAGCTGCTGCGTTGTTACTGCCGGTGTCGCTGTTTCTTTTCTCTTCAGAAAATACGCCTGGGGTTATCAAAGGGGAATTCCTCCGTCTGCCCGGCACTTCCGCTTCGCTGGCGCTTTATGACAAAAACTTCTCTCTGCGTGAATGCGCCTCACTTCTGCCGGATGGCGGGATCCTGCCGATTCATTCGGCTGAGCTTCGTTCCGATACGCCGTTTCCCAATAGTCCTCAACTCCTGCTCTTCGGCGAATGCGCCCACTTCGCTTCCCGTTATCCAAATGCTGCGGTCACGCTGGTTGCTCCTCCGCCGCATTTCGTCATGACGGAAAATATCCGGCAGCTGCTTCTGAAACCCTATGCGGAAAATAATCTGCTCGAACTTCAAGCTGAAGCTCAGAGTATTCCTTGTGATATTTGGCCCTAAAAACCAAGACCTTCACGTGCTGGAAAATTTGCCGAAAGATGGTCTGCCCCATCTAAGTGAAAAATGAAGATTCTCCACTGTCTGGAAAACGTAAGTTGATTCGTAAGCGCCCAGCCAACCCCCTGCTCCCCCCTCGCCATGGGGCTCGCTGGGCGCATACCGGCGAAGCATGCCTCCACGGCTTGGCCCGCGCTCTGTTAAGCGCGGTCAGCGCCGCGAGCGCATGTG
>CAZPWP010000313.1:0-3019 GCA_964590295.1 uncultured Victivallis sp. | reverse complement strand
ATCCATACAATGCCAGCCCCTGTGTTACTGTCGCTGATGTATACCGCCAGAGCGATCGGGCCGGCGGCGGGGTGGCGGATCCGGAGCTTGAGCGATTCCAGTTGAGAGAGAAACTCCGCATCGGAACGTGCGCCGGGGGTGAGGTAGAAGGGAGATTCGCCGATCTCCTTCACGCCGGCCGGCTCCGGATTGCCGAAGAGATCCATGGTCCGGAACGGCGTGAGATCGGCGATGATGCCCGGTTTCGCGGTGTAGTTCCAGAGGGCCGCAATCAGTTTGCCTTCCTTGCGGTAGACATAGGCGATCACATCCGACGACAGCCGGAGTTTCTTCACCGGCTCCGCCCCCTCGAAGTGCCGCGCCAGTGCGTTGTACGCGACGAACACCTCGGAGGGAACCCGGTCTGTGGCATAGTCCATGAAACGGTAGGAGGGGCGCTGGGGATCCTGCCACAACGTTTTTTCCACGATGGAGACGCCCTGCTTCAACCCTTCGCCCAGATCGATCAGAAACCGGCAGGCGGCGTGATGGGCTTTGACGTACCGGTACTGCTCGAGTTTATCGGTCACATCCGGCCAGTCGTAGAGGAAATAGAGCTCCGTGTTGTAGAGCGGCTTATTGCCCACAATTTTGCGCAACTCGGCAATCTGGACGTCCGCCGGGGTGACGGAGCTGAGCCGGCGGGCGTCGTAGGGGTGGAAACTCACGCCGTCCAGATAGTTCAGCGCGCCCAGTTTTGTACACTCCCGCACATATTCGCCGAGCCGGCCGTTCATGTCTCCGGTGGCGCAGATGCCGAGAATCGTGGCGTGCGGCGCCTCCTTGCGGATGATTTCCGCGGCGGGAACCATGTACTGCATGTAAAGTTCCGGACTCATATTGAGGTTGGGCTCGTTCATGATCTCGTAGATGGAGATCCGTTTCCCGGCGTGTTTCACAATCGCTTCCACGTAGCGCCGCCAGATCGGCATCGGCGGAACTTTCACCACGAACTTGGGATCGGTTCCCGGCGGATTCTTCTCGATCCGGATCAGCTTCTTCTTCAGCCATTCCGGGCGGAACTCCGGCTGGCCGGGGGCCCAGTTCTCATACATCCTCCCGAAGACGGGGAGGATTTCCATGCCGTTCCGCCTGATCAGGTCGACACAGCGGTCGAAGATCCGGAAATCGAAGCGCCCGTCTTCCAGATTCACCCAGTTGGTCAAATACATGCCGCCCCAGTCGCGGATGAGACGACACCCCATCAGACCCAGCATCCGGAACCGTTCTTCGAAAGGGGCTCCTCTTACGACATATCCGCCGCGCGTCTCCCCCCGGAACCGTTGAAATGTGGATTCTCCGTCGACCGATACGCAGAAGGTTTCCGCCGGATGGATCGTTTCCGGACCGCGGTATCTCCCGATGCAGGCGAACATGGCTTCGGCGACGGGAATGGGCTGATTGTTCCACCGGACCGTCGCGGTGAAAGCTCCTTTTTTCTGCAGCGGAACCTGAAATTCCCGCACCGTATTGCCGGGGGGCAGCGTAAGCGGCAGCGCCTGCCGGGCCGTCACCTCGTTGCGGGCGGAGTCCAGAATCTCCAGCGTGAGGGTGCCGCTTTCCGGCGTCGCGGTGGTATTGGCGATTTCCGCCCGGATGCGGCAGGTGTTCTCTTCCTCCGGAATGTACAGCTTCTTTTCCGTCCGGAGCGCGGCAAACAGCGGCGCCTGCCGCTCGCCGCCCAGCGTGATGGAGTGGAAGCGGAAGGTCCCGGCCGGCGCCTCTTTCCCCTTGGGGTAGATCACCATGATATACGGAATCTCTCCGCTGACGGGGAAAAATGAGAGCTCCACCTGCTGTCTTTTTCCCGTGAGAGCAACTCCCTTATGGTGTGTAATATATTGATTGTTCTTGACGCAGAGCATGGTAAAGCCGAGCACGCCGCCGGCGGGGCCTTCGAAATCGCTCCGGAAGGTGATTTTTCTCCCGGTCGGCAGCAGGCACTCCTTGCTGATCAGCTGAAAATACTCCCCGTTGGGATTCTCCAGCAGAAGGATGCCCGGTTCCGACCGCAGGGCGGGCAGCTGCAGCTCCGGATTGGTGTCCGGACGCAGCAGCCGCCAGACGCCGAATCCGGCGGTTCCCAGCCGGAAATCTCCGTTGAATATCAGGTTTTGTTCCGTCGCATTCAGCAGGCTGAGGGTGGCGAGCAGCAGAAAGATTCCGATTTTGCGCATGATCATGATTCTCCGTTTGTTGCGTGGATCAGTTTTTATACAGATTGCCGTTCAGATCATAAAAGTAACCGTAACTGCTGGTCCCGGTGTCGGCGATGAATTTGGATTTGGTGCGCAGTTCGGACAGCGTGGCGCTTTTGGCGTGCCCGTCGAGCATGCCGACGTTGACGACGCCGGCGCTGTGAACCATCGTGGCGTACGCGTAGTCGCCGCCGAACTGGAACCACGCCTGGTAGCCATTGTCGGCATACCGGATGGTGTCGGCGAAAAGGACCGTCGCCGACGGCATTGCCCAGGGGATGCAGCAGTTTCCGTCGCTGAAGGTTTCGCGCCCTGCCTTGCTGCGTTTGATCGCCCGCCGCGTGATGAGTGCGTCGGTGAACGCATAGCCGCCGTAAAGGTGAAGGTTCATGCCGAAGACCTGATTGGCGGTATGGTTCGCGCCCGCATAGGTTTCCGGGCCGACGAATTCCAGTTTGGAACAGCGGAACGGCGTAGCCGGCGGAGATTTTCCGGATCGAACGAGGTGCTGGAGATCGTGTATCCGGTGGAATATTTGACCAGATAATCCGCCCAGCGGGATGAGATTTCCAGGATGGGGCCGCGCGGCGGGATCAGCCAGTCATCGTAGTCGTTGGCGTACATGTCCATGGCCATGGTGGTGCTCTTCAGATTGTTGATGCATTGGATCGACTTCCCCCTTTCCCGGGCCTGATTGAGCGCAGGCAGCAGCATGGCGGCGAGGATGGCGATGATCGCGATGACGATGAGGAGTTCGATCAAAGTAAAAAGGGTTCGTTCCG
>CAZPWP010000312.1:0-3021 GCA_964590295.1 uncultured Victivallis sp. | reverse complement strand
TGCTTGATGATTTTCTGCATGAACATGCCGCTTTTATCAAAGTGTTCCATCTGCCAAGCTACAGCCCTGGTCTGAATCCGGATGAATATCTGAAGCGGAAATGCGAGTTGTGCGGATAACTGCATACGGTTGCCGCAATGCCGGACCGGGGATCGGAGGGACGGTATCCTTGTGTAAGCTCCCTCGTTCAGTGCGCTTCCGCTTTCCGGAGCAGGGCGGCCAGCCGGGCGGGATAGGGTTCGGCTCCCTCCGCCGCGGTGCCGCGGCCCTTCAGCCACGGTCCATAGGTGAGGCTGTCGCCGAAACAGACGATGCGGGTGCAGGGCAGACATTCGCGGCGGATTGTCTCAAATGCGAGTTCAGCGGCGAGGCGGCACCCCTCCGGAGTCAGGTGCAGTCCGTCGCGCATGCCGCTGTTGGAGAAGTTCCGCAGCAGCGAGGCGGGGTCTTCCGCGACCGGGCGGCTCCGGACGAGTCCTTCAAAGTCGATTAGCGGGAAATCGAGTTCCGCCGAGAGTTCGCGCAGGATTTCGTTGGCACATTCGATCCGCTCATCCGGCGGAACCGGGTCAAGCGCGGTGCCGGGGAACTGTTCGAAGAGGTAGGCGTTGATCCGCGGCGGCAGCGTTCCGGCGGCGACGGCGCTGCCGTGAATGCGACAGCGGTGGACCAGCCGTCGGAAGTTCCGGCGGAACTCCTCCGGCGGAACGGTGTGGCCGCAGTAGAGCATATCATTGACCCCCGCCCAGATGATCACCAGATCGGGCGAGTGCGGCGCGACGTCGCGGTCGAACCGGGCAAGCAGTCTGCGCGTGGTGTCGCCGGGGTATCCGGCGTTGACGACGCGGGCCGGGGTCATCGAAATTGCTCTCGAAAGAGGGTGGCGGAAAATTCCGATGGCAAGAATCGCTCGGAAATCATTTGATATGTGCTCCAGTTGTTGTATAGTATGGAAAATACGATTAAGAATATAACCCGTCCGGCATTTTTTTCAACCCCGCGGATGCCGGAGAGAGAGGAGAAAAATGGTCATGCGCGCGAATTCGGATTATCTCATGCGGGTGACGTTGAAGAATCCGGCAATCCGGCTGGCGCTCGGGCAGTTTGACGAATTGACGGTGGAGGGCATCATCCGCCACGACGCCGATCCGGTTGCCGGGCGGCTTTTCGCGGGCGGACTTGCGTCGGCGGCGCTGATGACCGTGCTGCTCGGCGAAGGGGAGAGCTATTCGATCCGGATCAGCTACGACGGTCCGGCGACGGGGCTGCTGATCGACGCCGGAGCCGACGGACGGGTGCGCGGACTGGTGCGCAATCCGCATGTGATGAGTTCGGCCGATTCGGTGGAGATCGCCTGCGGCGACGACGGCGCAAGCGTGGCGGTCGTCCGCTCCTGTGAAGGGAAAGTGTTCAATTCGGGCGAGGTGCGGACTGCCTTCATCATGCCTTCGGCCGTACTCGGGTACTTCCTGTCAGTCAGCGATCAGGTGGAGAGCGAAATCCGTTGTGAAGTGGTGTTTCAGCCGGATCCGGCGTCGCCGGTTCGTTCGGCGGACGGCGTGCTGATGCAGGCGATGCCCGGCTGTGATCTGGAGGAGTTCGGGGTGCTGCGGCAGCGGCTGCTGGAACCGCCGGCGGGCACGATTCTCCGCGACCGGATGTCGGAGCCGGAGGAGAAGCTCCGGGCGCTGCTGATGCTGCTCTGCCGTACGGCACAGCCGCCGGAGTATGCCGTCACCATGGTGGAACCGGCCCGGTTCGCCTGCAACTGCAGTGAGGAACGGATGCGGGAGATGGCGCGGCAGATGCTCGGGGAGCAGGATTTCCGCAAACTGATCGCCGAGAAGCCGGATCCGGTGATCCGCTGCCGGTTCTGCTGCAGCGAATACCATCTCAAGGGCTAGAAGAAGCCTGTCCCGTTCCGGCGTTCAGAGCAGGGACTGGGCGTCGACGTCGGCGTAGACTTCGATGCCGCGCGGCACCGGGCGGTGAAGCGTCAGCACCCGGAGCGCCTGCTGCAGGAGTTTCATCCGCTTTCCCCGGATCAGCAGCATGTAACGGTACTTCCCCTTGATCCGTTCGATCGGCGCTGGGGAGGGGCCGGAGAGCCGGATCCCCTCGTGCGCATAGGGGCGCAGCTCTTCGGTGAACTTCGAGGCGAACTCAACCAGCGCGCTCTCATCCTCCCCGCGGAAGTGGACCGCGATCAGGTGGGTGAAGGGCGGATAGTCGAGCATTTTGCGGAATTCGAGGTCGAATTTTGAGAATCCGTCGAAATCCTGCTCCGCCGCGAAACAGATCGCTTCGTTCTCCGGATTCCGGGTCTGGATCAGCACTTCGCCGCGGATGTCGCCGCGTCCGGCCCGGCCCGCCACCTGGGTGATGAGCTGAAAGGTCTGTTCCGGGGCACGGAAGTCCGGCATCGCCAGCCCGAGGTCGGCGTTGATGATTCCGACCAGCGTCACATTGGGAAAGTGGAGCCCTTTGGCGATCATCTGGGTGCCGATGAGGATGTCCAGGTCACCGCGCCGGAACCGCTCCAGCACGTTCTCGTAATCCTCGGCGCTGCGCATGGTGTCGGAGTCCATCCGGGCAATCCGGGCAGGGTGGAAGACCGCGCCGGCGACCGCTTCGATCTTCTCGGTGCCGACGCCCGCGTAGCGGATTTCCGGCGAACCGCACTCCGGACAGGCGGTGTAGGCCGGGATCATGCAGCCGCAGAGGTGGCAGCTGAGCGTCTCGTGCAGTTTGGAATAGGTGTAGGCGACCGAACAGTCCGGGCAGCGCGCCTCGAAGCCGCACTGGTTGCAGATCATCACCCGGGCGTAGCCGCGGCGGTTGAGAAAGAGGATGCTCTGTTCGCCCCGATTCATCCGGTCGAACACCGCGTCGATCAGCATTTTGGAGAAGAAGTTGTTCTTGCCCGGCTCCGGCGGGCCGGAGAGTCGCTGGTCGATGATCCGGATGTGCGGCGCAAGTTTGTTTTCGACCGGAACCGACATCTTCGCAAGCAGGAACTTC
>CAZPWP010000311.1:0-3022 GCA_964590295.1 uncultured Victivallis sp. | reverse complement strand
GCAATCTGGGGGCCCACCTGGGCGGTGTCGCCGTCGATGGCCTGGCGGCCGCAGAGGATCAGATCGACCTTGCCGATCTTCTTCGCACAGCAGGAAAGCGTATAGCTCGTGGCGAGCGTATCGGCTCCGGCGAGTGCGCGGTCGGTCACCAGAACGGCCTCATCCGCGCCGCGGTAGAGCGCCTGCCGGAGAACCTCGGCGGCGGCCGGCATCCCCATCGTGGCAACCACCACGCGGACGCCGTAACGATCTTTGAGCTGCAGGGCCAGTTCCAGCGCATTCAAATCCTCCGGATTGAAGATCGCCGGGAGTGCGGCCCGGTTCACGGTCCCTTCCGGCGTCATTGCGTCGCCGGTGATGTTCTGGGTATCCGGAACCTGTTTGACGAACACGAGTACGGTATAACTCACAGTTTCGACTCCCATTTTGGTTAATGTTTCATCCCATAAAAATTTTACAGTCAAACGCGATAATATATCCTCCCGGCGGGAAATATCAACCGTTTCGGCGTATTTTTTCCGGAATTCACGAAAAAAGCGGTTTCTTTTCCGCCGCGCCGAAGAAGAAAAGCGCAAATCCCGCTTGCAACCGGCCCGGACGCGTACTATTTTATAGTGTTACTATGGTGAAAATGGCGGAAAAACTGATTCTGATTCAGGAGTTCGACGGCAGCCGGGTTCCGTTCGACGCGGTGGAACTGCAAACGAAACTCATCCACTGCTTCCTCGCGGCGGGGCTGCGCGACTCCAGCTACATGGCCGAGGATATCGCACTCGCCGTCGAATACACGCTGCTCAACAGCAGCCGCCCCAAACCACTCTTCGGCCGCGGCGAACTCGGCGCCGCCGTCGTCCGAATGCTGGAGGAGACCGGATTTCCGGAGGTGGCCGCGCTCTTCCGCAAAAGCGGCGGAGAACGGCTCGTCACCATCAATACCGACCGGGAATCGGTCGCCGGACTGCTCGCCAAATTCCTCGCCTGCCCGCCGGAACGGTTCGAGCGGATCGTCCGGGAGGTGTGCCGCGCAGCGGAAATGCTCCATTTCGAAACCGCCTCGCCGCATCTCCTGCTGGAGCTCGCGCGCCACTACGAACAGCTCGCCGAAGCGGCTCCGCCACCCGCCGATCTGGCGGAGCCGCCGCCCGCACCGGCCGCCACTCAGAGCGAACTCTACCGGATTCTGCCGGAGCCGGTACAGGAGCTGGTCAACGGCGGCATTCTCCGGATCAACGGCATCACGCCGATCTTCTCTCGAATCAGTTTCTTCTTCATGATGAAGCCGTTCGCGGAAAAATTCCGGCTTTCTCCGCCGGTGACCGAGCTACAGGTGGAACCCCTGCTCTACCGCATGGGGGAACTGCTCGAGGCTGCCCGCAGCGCAATCGAACGCCACCTCGCCGTCTCCGAACCACTGCCGCTCTATCTCGCAGTGCCGGACATGCTCGACTTCATCGTCGATTACGAACGGGGCGAACGGCTCGGTTCGGAAAAACTCGGCCGGGAACTCGCCGAAACCCTCGCCGCCGGATTCCGCTGCGAGGTGAACCGGATCTCGATCAACTGATCCGCATGAACCTGCTTCCATTCATTGGAATAGAAGGGCTCCACCCCCTCCGAAAACGGTTCCGCGGAAAAGAGCAGCGTCAGGCCGCCCCACCGGCGAGGTCCGCGTCACGCTCGACGCGCACGGAAAACCCGCCTGCGCCTTCGCGGCGGATTCCGCCTGGGACCACATCCGCTGGACGACGGAACTCGCCCCGACCTTCGACGCGGTCTGCTTCGGCACCCTCGCCCAGCGGCGCAGTTCGGCGGAAACAATCCGCACCTTTCTGCGCCATACCCGGAAAGAGGCGCTCCGGGTCTTCGACCTCAATCTGCGCGCGCCCTTCTGCGACCGCAAAGTGGTGCTGGAATCGCTCCGGCTCGCCAACGTGGTCAAACTCAACGACGAGGAGCTCCCGCTTCTCGCCGGACTGCTGCGCGATCTGCCGCCCGAAGCGATCAATCGGCACGGCAACTGCGTCGCCGCCTATGTCTGTCCGGCAGCGGGGCGCTACGCCCGCGCTGCCGGACACTCTTCGAACGTTCTGATCCGGCAACACGGAGTCCGTGGCGGCGGGCGGCGGATCAAAGTCCGGGGGTCTCGAAGAGACGGCAGCTGTGGGGGGCGAGTTCCAGTCCGAGCACTCCGCCCGGAAACGCGACCATTTCGTCACGCCAGAAGTCGCGCATCCCATTTCCCGCGATGCCGTAATCGGCGAGATTGAGCCGGATCTTCTTCGGCGTCTCCTCCCAGTTGACCGCCATCAGCCGTCGGCCGCCCCCGACCCGTTGAAGCCAGAGCGCGGGACATTCGCTCGCGAAGAGGTCCAACGGCCGCGCCGCCTCACCCGACGGCGCGGAAACCACCTTGCGGGCCAGTTCCAGCCCGGCCGCATTGAGTTTCGTCATATCGTCGGAGAGGTTGACCACGCCTGCCGCCATCAGCACCACGCCGAGCAGAATCTCCACCTCGCTCTTCGTCGCAGTGGCGAGTTTCATGTCGCGCTCCGGATCGTAGGCGTCGTTCGGTTTGACGAATACCAGCAGCGGATTGAGCCGCCAGAGGTCCGGGTCGTCGCTGGTCTCCACGCCGCGGCAGACCGCGAAATCGGGATCGTTCAGCCAGAGCCGCCTGTTCGCCCAGAAGCGCGCGCCGGCCGCCAGCGCATTGCTGCGGATATTCGGCCAGCGGGCGTGGATGTCCGCGCCGATCCGGACGGAATCCACCATTTTGTTCCCGGCGAGGAACGGATAGTTGCAGCCGAGGATCCGGGCGCGGCCGTCGATCCCCGCGTAGATCGGTTCGAGCAGCCGCCGGACGATCTCGCTGCGCGGAACCATGCCGTCGTGGAACCGGGGCGCGTTCAGCGTGGAGTTGAGAAAATCCAGCTTGAAGTATTGGTATCCCATTCCGGCGTAGCGCGCGAAGAGTTCGCGCAGATGCTTCCGGGTCTTCTCCACCGTCGGGTCCAGCACGAAA
>CAZPWP010000310.1:0-3037 GCA_964590295.1 uncultured Victivallis sp. | reverse complement strand
GCGTCCTGGTACGAGACGCTCGGCGCGGCGAACGGCTACACACCGGTGGACGATGTAACCTCCTCGCTCTCGCTGCTGGTCGCCGCCGACGTGAACGCCACCGGCGGGAAACTCACCAAAGCGGCGAAGCTGGGAATCCGCGTCCTGCCGCTGGAGGAGTTTCTCGCCTCGCTCCGCCCCGCCGCGGACACAGAAGCCGAACTCTCCCAGCCGACGCTGTTTTAGACCGCCGTCAGAGGAAGCGTGCCGCAAGTTCGAGGCAGAGCCCGACGATCAGCGGAATCGAGAAGTTGTCGTCCAGCCGGAGCTGTTTCTCGAAGAGTTCCGCCGCCGCGGCGGGGAGGACCGCGAAAAATCCGGTGACGCAGAGCGCCGGGGCGGCGCCGCAGATGGCGAAGAGCACCGCGAGCGCGATCCACGAGGCGATGATGAAGGCGACGACCCCCTCGACGCTCTTGTTGTTGGGCGCGCGGTGGCGGCCGAAGCGGCGGCCGATCAGCGCGGCGGCGGTGTCGCCGATGAGCATGACGGTCATCGCGGCGGCGGCCGGGAGTTTCCCGAAGAGGAGCGAGACGAGGCAGGCGGCGGCGAGCACGTAGGGGCTGCCGGAGACGATCCACTGCCCGTGGCGCGGCTCATCGCGCAGCATCTTCCCGAAGATGGCCCCGTAGAGCGGTTTGATTACCGGCACGCCGCAGGCATAGGCGTGTTCGCAGAGCAGGTTGAGCACCAGCATCACGGCGTAGAGGATGGCGGCGGTCCAGCGCCCCGGCAGCAGGAGGATGGCGACGACCATCCAGAGGGAGGAGAGGTGGACGAGTTTGCGTTTGCACTCTTCGCGGTAGCTGATCTGCATGAATTCTTCTCCGGTTGCGATTGAATGATTTTTGAAATATAACGCCGTCTGCCGGGAACTTCCAGTGGAAAACCGCATTCCGACTTGAAAAAATACACTTTCAGCAGTATTTTAACAAAAATTATCAATTTTATGGAGATTTTCAATGCGTGCGGCTCGTCCCGTTCCGAAAAAACATGTGCTGATGATCGTGATCGGCATTCGTGAGGGTCATTCCGGCGCCTGCGCCGGGATGGCCCGCAATCCCCTTCCCGGGAGCGTCCGACGGTGAGACGCCGCCGCATTTGAACGAAAGCCATGCGGCCTCCCGGAGAACCGGCGTGTCGCATGGCTTTTCTGTATCAACCGGATCGGCGCACGGGAACCGCTGCGTTTCGGCAATGCGGCCGATTGACATATTGAGGAAACGGTGAAAATGATGAAATCAAAGAGACTCGAACAGTTTGTCGAGGTGATGGATACAACCCTGCGCGACGGGGAGCAGACCCCCGGCGTCGCCTTCACTCCGGCGGAGAAATTGGAGATCGCCCGGCTGCTGATCAACCGGGTCAAGGTGGACCGGCTGGAGATCGGCTCGGCCCGCGTCTCCGAAGGGGAACGCGAAGCGGTCGGCGCGATCCTGCGCTGGGCGGAGCACCACGGCTGCCTGGAGTCGATGGAGATCCTCGGCTTCGTGGACGGCGGCCGTTCGGTCGAGTGGATCGCCGGAACCGGCGGCAGGGTGATCAACCTGCTGGCGAAGGGTTCCGAGGAGCACTGCCGGGTACAGCTGCGCAAGACCCCCGCCCGCCACTTCGACGAGGTCGTCGCCGGGATCGAAGGCGCCTGCAACCGGGGACTGCTGGTCAACCTCTATCTGGAGGACTGGTCCAACGGCATGCGCAACAGCTTCTCCTACGTCTACGAGTTCCTGAACCGGCTGCAGGGGCTGCCGGTCGAGCGGATCATGCTGCCGGACACCCTCGGCATCCTCGATCCGGAGGAGACGGCCACCTACTTCGAATGGATCTACCGGGCATTCCCGCACCTGCGGCTGGATTTCCACGGCCACAACGACTACGGGGTGGTGACGGCGAACAGCCTAGCGGCGGTTCGCGCCGGGGCGAACGGGATCCACACCACGATCAACGGGCTCGGCGAACGTACCGGAAACCAGCCGCTGGCGCAGCTGGCGGTGACGGTCCACGACATGACTTCGCGCCGGACCCGGATCGTGGAAAAGGAGCTGCAGCACGCGTCGGAGATCGTCCAGAACATCTCCGGCAAGCGGTGCGCGTGGAACATGCCGGTGGTCGGGGCGGATGTCTTCACCCAGACCTGCGGCGTCCACGCCGACGGTGACAAGAAGGGGAACCTCTACGCCAACCGGCTGCTGCCGGAACGGTTCGGCCGCCACCGCAACTACGCGCTCGGCAAGCTCAGCGGCAAGGCGTCGATCGACCAGAATCTGGAGGCGCTCGGGCTGGAACTTTCGCCCGAGGTGCGCCAGAAGGTGCTGGCCGAGGTGATCCGCCTCGGCGACCGCAAGAAGAACGTTTCGCCGAGCGATCTGCCGTTCATCATCGCCGGAGTGCTGAGCACGCCGGTGAAGTCGCGCATCCGGATCACCGACTTCGAGGTGACCACCCGGATCAAGGCGACGCCGAAAGCGCGGGTGGTGCTCGAAATGGATGGTGAGATGATCGAATCGACCGCCACGGGTGACGGCGGGTACGACGCCTTCGTCAAGGCGCTGCGCAAGTCGCTGAAGAAGTTCGGCCTCTCGATGCCGCGGCTGCTCGACTACGAGGAGCGCATTCCGCCGGGGGGCAAGACCGACGCGCTGGTCGAGACGACGATCCGCTGGGCGGCGCCGGGAAAGACGCTGGTGACCACCGGAATCGACTCCGACCAGCTGACCTCGGCGGTGCTGGCGACCGAGAAGATGCTCAATCTGATCTTGCCGGAGTAACCGGCTTTCCCGATAGAAGTTGTTCGCCGCGGGAATACCGGCGGCAAAACGGACTTCCGGAGTGAAGAAAGAAAGCGGCGGCCGAATACGAAGGTAAGGTATGCGCCCAGCCAGCCCCATGATGAGGGGGGGAGCAGGGGCAGACGGGCAGACTGCCGAAGCGAAGCAGGAGATGTGGGAGCCGGAGGGCCGGACGCCCTCCAGACCTCCCCGCCCGTGAGAAGACGGGA
>CAZPWP010000309.1:0-3041 GCA_964590295.1 uncultured Victivallis sp. | reverse complement strand
AATCGCTCCCCGACGCTCCACCACCCGGTCCCGCTGCGGCAGTGGCACTTCAATGCGGGCCAGCTCCCCGCAGTTCCGGAGCCGCAGGTCGTGCGCCTCCGGAACCGCCTCCCGGAGCACCGCCTCCCCTTCCTCAACCTGCCGGAGAGCCCCCTGTGTCAGCGTCGTCCCATACGGGAAGCGGGTTGCCAGACAGGGAGAAGCTGGTTTGTCAGCCTCCTTCAGCCCCAGCTCCGCCGCGATGGCGCGAACCTCCGCCTTGGGAATGCCCAGTTCGGCCAACGGCGAAAGAACTCCCTGTTCCCGCAGGGCCCGCACGCCGGGGCGCCAGATGCCGAGATCATCCGCGTTGGTACCGTCCACCACCGTCCGGAGCCCCCGCGCCGCCGCTTCGGCGAGAACCGAGGAAAAAATACGGTGCTTGCAACGGTAGCAACGATCCGGTGGATTCTCCCGGATGGCGGAATCCGCCAGCAGATCGCAGTCGATCCTCACCCATTCGATGCCGGCTTGCGCGGCCGCCTCCCCGGCCGCCGCCGTCTCCTCCTCCCGGTGGAACGGGGAGTGGATGGTCATGGCCGCCAGCGGAAACGGCTCCTCCTGCTTGAGCAGACGCAGGACCTCGAGCAGCAGCAAACTGTCCACGCCGCCGGAAAATGCGAGCGCGATCCCTCCGACCGCACGTGAGCGGAAAAATTCCTTCAGGCGTCGGTATCCGGACATTCGTTCCGCGCCCCCTTTTTTTCTTTCACTTCGCCGACCAACCGCAACAGTACAATCTCCGACGGTACCCCGAGCCGGATTGGGAATCCGCTCCAGATTCCGGTCCCGTTCGTAAGGAAAAGTGTCATTTTTCCAATCCGGTAGAGGCCGGCGACAAAACCGCCGTTAAAACACGCCACCAGCTGATCGACGCCTCGAACCATGCCGCCATGCGTATGAGCGGAGAGCTGAAGATCCGCCCCCGCTTCCGCCGCCTCCGGCGCCAGTTTCGGCTGGTGGGCGAGCAGGAGTTTCAGCGCTCCGGCGGGAATCCCGGCCAGCGCCCGCTCCACATCCGGCGGGGTCTCCCCCATCCGCACGGCGGCGGGATCGGTCACTCCGGCAACGGCCACGTTGCGTTCCGGCAGAAAACGGTGCTCGTTGCAGAGCATCTCGATTCCCAGCGAGGAGAGAAACGCGACCCACTCCCGGTAACCGGAATAGTACTCGTGATTGCCCGGCACACCGAACACGCCGTAACGGGCGGAAAGCGCCGCCAGCGGCTTCAGCTCCCTGCCGCGCACCTCCACCCGGCCGTCGACAAAATCCCCGACCAGTGCGATCAAATCCGGCTTGAGGGCATTGGTCCGCTCCACAATTTTCCGGATGCGCCGGCCACGGGTCACCCCGTCGGCATGCAGGTCGGCGAGCACCGCGACGGTCAGCCCCTCCGCCTCCTCCGGCAGACCGGCGACGACGACGGTACGCTCCCGAACCGCGGGCAGCTTCGTTCCGCAGAAGATGCCGACGCTCGCCAGAACGGCCGCCACAATCAGCAGCGCCAGATTGACCCGGTTGCCGACGATGCGGAAACGCTCCGTCCGTCTCTTCTTCTTCGCGAACAGAAAAAACAGCACCCCCGCCCGGATCAGTTCAGAGGCGATCAGCAGAAAGAAAAAGAGGAAAAGCACCGCAAACAGCCACGCCGCCGCCAGAAGTACCTCCCGCGGCAGTTCCGGCGCGAAATACATCGGTCCGCCGATCAGATGGAGCAGGTGAAACTTGAACGCCACCAGGCAAAGCGCAACGCAGAGCGCCCCCTTCCAGCGCCAGCTGAGCCGCAAAGGAAGAATGCCGCGCCAGAAGACAAATCCAGTCAGAATTATCCCCAAAAAAAGCATCCTGTCCCTACCGTTTCCCTAATCTAACCGCACAACCTGCTTCACGTCAAGTGAAAACCGGAAAAAAGCAGAAAAATTCACTCCGTTTCCGCGCCGCCCGGTTGGCGGCAATGCAGTCGCAGAACAGGAACAATCCCGCCAGAAGAGCCCCGGAAATCGAGTACCAGACACAACTCACGGCGGAGGCGATCGCCGCCTCCGGCAATGTTGGAAAATGGCGAGTGGCGAGATTGGTCGCCAGTCCCGCATTCTGCATGCCGACCTCGATGGCGATGGTACGTTTCTTCGCAACCGACATCCCGGTACAGCGGCCGACCAGATAGCCTGCCGCGTATCCCGGCGCGTTGTGGAGAAACTCCACCGCGAAGATCACCGCGCCGGAGCTGAAGAAGTGTTCGCCGTTCCACGCGATCACCCCGCCGACGATACAGGCGAGCCCGATTACCGAAACGCCCGGTATGACACCGCAGAGCTCCTGATACCCCTTCCGGCGGCCGAAGAAGAAATTCGCAAACGCCCCGAGCGCCACCGGAATGATCGTCACGATCAGGATCGAGCGGAACATCCCCATCGCATCAACGTCGATTTCGCTGCCGGAAGGCCAGAGCACCAGAAGCGGCGTCGCCACCGGCGCCAGCAGTGTCGAGGCGGTAATCATCCCCACCGAGAAAGCAACGTTCCCCCGGCCGAGAAACGACATGATGTTCGAAGAGACTCCGCCGGGACAGCATCCGACCAGAATCAGCCCGGCGGCGATCCCCGGCGGCAGCCGCAGCAGGTGAACCAGCACCAAGGCCAGCAGCGGCATGATCGTATACTGCGCACACATCCCGATGAAGATGCCGAGCGGGCGGCGGGCGAGAATGCGGAAATCCTCCGGCGTAAGCGTCATTCCCATCATCAGCATGATGACACCCAGCACCGCGGTCTGCACCTCCCCCTTCACCCAGAGGAAAAGTTCCGGCTCAAAGAAGGTGAGAACCGCCACCAGAATAATGAAAGGCGACGTCTGCGACGAGAGCAGGCAGCTGATCCGCAGCAGAATCTTCATGATATCTCCCCGCCGGTTCCGCAGCGCACTGTATCCCCGGATCCGTTCTGAAATTTTGATAATGTCCCAAATTTTGTGATGGGACGTGTTGTTTGACAGAGGTGCAT
>CAZPWP010000308.1:0-3048 GCA_964590295.1 uncultured Victivallis sp. | reverse complement strand
GGTTCATCACCGCGTGCACCTCGAAAATCTCCCCGAGCCACCCCTTCCGGACCGCCTCGAAACAGTATTGAATCGCCGGATTGTTGCGGTACATGTAGCCGAGCTGAATCGTCAGGTGCTTGCGGCGGAACTCGTTCAGCAGCTCGCGGAACGGCTCGAGCTTCTCTCCGCCGGGTTTATCCATGTGAATGGAGAGATTCCGGTCGGCGCAGCGGCGCGCCGTCTCCAGAAGTTCGAAGCCGTCGGTCTCCACCGCAACCGCCTCCAGACCGGGCGTGTTGAAGAGCTCCTCCTCCGTGAGGCGCGGAATCCCCTGGTACATCGCCCAGCCGCCGCGGCGGCTCCACCAGGAATCATCCTCCTCCACGACGCCGACCACCTCGTAGAAGTCGCTGAGGCGGCGCAGCGCAGCCATCTTCTCCGAAGCGTGGTTGTGGCCGATGCCGATCTGACCGATTCTGATTTTCCGCATGAATGAGACTCCCTATTTCCCCGCAAAATTTTTCCAGTCGAAAATGACGCCGAGCAGCTCCGGATCCCCCCGGGCGATCCGTTCGAAGATCGCCGGAGCCTCCGCCGGAGAAGCCACTTCATCCACCAGCAGCTCCGGCCGGATCCGGCCCGCGGAAAACAACCGCAGCAGCAGCGCCATATCCTCCGGCATGGTCCAGCAGCCGGGACGCGCGTCGCGAAGCGGCCGCGCCATGTTGTGCGCGCCGATGATGCTGATGCCGGGCCGGTGGACCTTGTGGTAGAAATCGATCTCGTGCGTCGGCGTGCGCGAACAGCCGGTGAGCGTGATCCGCCCGTACGGCGCGGTAAAGTCGAACGCGCCGTTGAGCGCCTCCGGATTGCCGGTCACCTCGACCACCACATCCGCGCCGTTTCCTCCGGTGAGACGCCGGACTTTCTCCGCCAGGTCCGGCTCATCGGGCGAAAAGGCCGCGTCGGCGCCGAATTCCAGCGCGAGCTTCCGCCGCCGCTCGTTGAAATCGATCGCGATCACGGGAAAGAGTCCGTTGAGGCATCCGCAGCGGACAGCGAACAGTCCGAGCAGCCCCAGCCCCATCACCGCCAGCGACTCGCCGAACTCCGGCCGCGCCCGGCGAACCCCCTGCAGTCCCATCGAAGCGATGATGGAGAAAACCGCGGTATGCGCGGGCAGAGCGTCATCCTCGATGCGGACCAGATCGCACGCCTGCTTCACCAGAAGAGTGGAGTGTACGCTGTGGTAGACCGCGACCCGCTCCCCCGGCAGGAACCCGGCTTCATCTCCGGCGCGCACCACCTGCGCCACCGCGCTGTAGCCGAGATATTTCGGAAATATCCCATCGGTGAGTCCGAGCAGGCATGCCCGTTCGGTTCCGGGACTGACCAGAGTACACTCGGTCTCCAGAAACACCTCGTCCCGCTTCAATTCCGGCTCCGTCCATTCACAACTCTGCAATTCCGCCCGGCCGGGCGCCGTGAACACGATCGAGTGTCTTTTCATCGGTAAATTCCACGCTCCTTCTTTTTTTCGCATTGTGAATACTGTAACGACACGCAAAGTTTTTTGCAAGAATTCCCGGGACAATCTTTTGAAAAACAAATTGCAAAAAGAATTTGTTTTCAATAAAATACAGGATATATTGTAAATGAATCATTTTTTTCTGAAAAATCGTCAGCTTGCGGCGGAGGTGCGATGAAGATTCAGGAGATCGCGAAGAAGGCGGGCGTGTCCACCGCGACGGTGTCGCGGGTATTCAGCAATCATCCGAACATCCGGGAGGAGCTGCGGGAACGGGTTCTCGCGGCGGCGCGGCAGGCAGGATACCACCCCCGCCTCTCGCAGAAGCAGCAGAATGTGGTGGTCATCAGTCCGTTCCGGGAGATCTACCCGATCCGGAGCTACGTCGAGATGGTGATCTCCGAACTGGCGCTGATCCTCTCGTCCCGCGGCTACCGGATCGAAATGCTGCCGCAGGACAACCTCAGCCAGCTGGAACGCATCCGTTTCTGCGGGGCGGTCTCCGTCGGCATCGATGCGGAAAAGTTCACCGGCTGGGCGGAGCGCTTCGCCGCGCCGCTCGTCGTCATCGACCGCGACGTCCCCCCGGGAACCGATGAGATCTATTCGGTCCGTTCCGACGAAAACCAGGCGATGCACCTCGGTGTCGGCTGTCTCGCCCGCCACGGCTGCCGCAAGGTCGGCGTCATCATCTACGGGGAGGCGGGAATCGGCAATACCGGAATCCGCCAGGAGGCCGCCCTGCGGGCACTGCGCGCGCACCAGCTGCCGGTTTCGGAGCGCCTCGTCCGCCTCGCCCTCGCCGACTCCTGCATGGAGGAGATCGGCAAACTCCTGAAACTCGGCATGGACGGATTGTTCTGCCCTGGCGGAAATGCCGGAATCATAGCTGCTTACGTTCTCTCGCTCTACAACCGGCGCATTCCGGACGACATCTCGCTGGTCGCCTCAGAGCGGAGCATGTACTCCCGCTACGCCATTCCGCCGCAGACCACGATCACGCAGGATTATGCCGCGCAGGCCGCCGCCGTCGCCGATCTGCTCGACGCCCGGCGGCGCGGCCTCGCCTTCCCCCGCCACACGGTCATCCCCTACCGGCTCATCGAGCGGGACAGCGTGCGGGAGGCGGTTCCCCCGCTGCCGGAACCGCGACGCTGAAAGGAGCGCGGCGAGGCTGATTTCGTGCATGTAGTTCTGTTCCATATAGCTGAGGATCTTCTCCAGCACGACCGATTCCGGCCGACCATCCCGCGGACCGTTTTTTCAAGCCAGGAATACGAAAATTTTTCCCGGGATTCCCGGCTTTTCCTTTCGCAGAGAAAAAATGTTTTTGAGGTAATTTCAAAAGTTTTGGTTTTGTCCCAAATCTTGTGAAGCCGAAGATTGTTTCTTGCAGTGAACTTTCCATGCCTCTTCGACGGTCTTTGCCATACGTCACACCTCTTTCACGCTCGAAATTTCGGGGAGCTGATCCATTTTCAACTTGAAGGATTCACGATCCCGCGGCAGCTGCCCATCGGTTCGCCATGAACACGACG